>NC_009937.1:4782500-5040000 GCF_000010525.1 Azorhizobium caulinodans ORS 571
AGACGTCCGGCGGCAATGACTGGACCGACACGACGGTGGTGGTGAAGAAGGGCGACACCATCGTCTCCATCCTCACCGACAACGGCGTGTCCGTGCAGGAAGCCAAGGCGCTTGCCGCCGCCTTCAGGCGCGGCTCGGACGGCACGGTGAAGGATGGCCTGCGCCTGCGCCTGCTGCTCCAGAGCGATGCCGCCAAGCAGGTGCATCCGCTGCGCGTCTCCATCTTCAGCGATGCCGGCCATGAGGGAACGGTTGCCGCCTCCGACACCGGCAGCTTCGTCTCCGTGGCCGAGCCCACCGAGAGCGACATCGGCGGCGTGTCGGAAAATGTCTCGGATGACGAGGATGATGACGGCCCCGGCATCCGGCTCTACGAGAGCCTTTACGAGACGGCGCTGCGCAACGACATGCCCCGCTCGGTCATCGCCGATCTCGTGCGCATCTATTCCTTCGACGTGGACTTCCAGCGCCGGGTGAAGCCGGGCGACAGCTTCGAAGTGCTCTATTCGGAAGACAATCCGACCGATCCGGAAGTGCTCTATGCGACGCTGACCACGGCGGGCGAAACGCGCCGCTATTACCGCTTCCAGACGCCCGACGACGGGCTCGTCGATTATTATGACGAGGACGGCAAGAGCGCGAAGAAATTCCTGGTCCGCAAACCCATTGCGGGCGGCATCATGCGCTCGCCCTTCGGCTATCGCCGCCACCCGATCCTTGGCATTTCCAAGCTGCACACGGGCGTCGACTGGTCCGATGCCGTGGGCACGCCCATCTATGCGGCCGGCAACGGCACGGTCATCTATGCCAACTGGAAGTCGGGCTACGGCCGGCACACGGAAATCCAGCACGCCAACGGCTATGTGACCACCTATTCCCACCAGTCCGGCTTCGCCAAGGGGCTGAAGGAAGGCCAGCAGGTCCGCCAGGGCCAGCTCATCGGCTATCTCGGCTCGTCCGGCCTCTCCACCGGCCCGCACCTGCATTATGAGGTGAAGATCAACGGCAGCTTCGTCGATCCGCTGCGCGTGAAGCTGCCGCGCGGCCGCGCGCTCGACGGGCGCATTCTCGCGGACTTCCGGAAGGAGCGCGAGCGCATCGAGGCGCTGCTGAGCCACGCGCCGGTGCCGCCGAAGGTGGCTTCCGCCGCGACGCCCGCCACCCGCCAGCGCTGAGACCCGCCGGGCGGCCGATCCACCCCGAAATGGTCCGGCACAACCGCCCCTGAGTGCCGAAATGGGGTTTTCCCTCTCTTGGCCGCCCGCCCGGAGCGGAAGACAATGCATCCCATCGTCACGTTGGGTCACGCCATGCGGTGTCTGAAGGTCCGCCTCACCCTCTGCCTCACTCTGGCGCTCCTCGCCGGCGCGCTCATCGCCCCCGCGCGCGCCGGGGAAGCGGAGGATGCCTATATCGTCACCCGCAACCGCTATGTGGCGGCCATCGCGGCCGCCATAAAGAGCGGCATTCCCGACCAGAAACTCTACAAGATGGACGAGCAGGCCCGCGCGGACCTCAAGAAGCGCCTCGCGACTGTGCTTGGGCCGCAATCCTTCAAGGGCGTCGGCCGGACGCCCACCTTCTCGCCCGGCGCGCTCTATAGCGGCGAGCTGGAATCCGGCCGGCCGGACGGGCTGCTGTTCCAGGACGAAGCGGACACCACACGCATCTTCGTCTCCACCGCGCCCATCCTCACCAACTGGCTGGCGGAGGACGCGAAAGCCTCTGGGCGCAGGCCGCTGTCGCTGATGTCGCAGCTCAGCGACGACGGCTTCCTGACGGAGGCGGTGAGCAGCGATGCCGCCTTCACCGCTTACATGCGGTTGCCGCTCACCGCGCAGGAGGGTGAAACGGTTGTGGCGCTGTTCGGCGTGTTTACGCAGGACGATCCCACCGACCTCCCACCGCGCTCGCTCATCGTTGCGCGGCTCGCCAAGGACCGGGTGACAGTGGCGACCGTCGACGCGCCGGGCGCCGGCAAGGACATTCCCGCCTGCACGAAGGTGTGGCGCAGCTATCAGGCCAAGGCGAACAAGCTCTTCGCAGCCATCCCGAAGGGCAAGGGCGCGGAAGATCCGCAATGGGACGAAGCCCAGACGGCGCTCACCGAGGGCGGCACTGCCTATCGCAAGTGCTATGCGGAGGAAGCCCCCAAGCTGTCCTTCTATCCGGCGGTGGTGAAGCGGGCCGAGGGGCTGCTGTCGACCCTGCGGGGTAAATAGGGGCGCCCGATCCGCCGGGCGTTCCCCACGCGCGTCGTTCGCCGTTAAGATACCGCCGCTCCGTCCCCACCGCGTGGTGCCGGTCGATGGAGCCCATGGTGATGGGGCGGTCATGTCGCGCGATCCGGTTCTGTCCCGCCTAGGCCGGAGCTTCGCCCTGAGGCGCGGCGCGCAGACCCTTCTGACGATCGGCTCGGTCGCGCTCGGCGTAGTCACCGCTTCGGCGCAGACCGCGGAGGAGGCGGCCGACACAGCTATCCTCGCCGCTTATGCGCACGACAAGGCGGAACTCGGCCGGCTCGATGCGGACCCGGCGCAGACGGACGCCACCTATGCCTTCGAGGCCAGGGCCCGCGCCGACCTGCGGCAACGCCTCATCGCCCGCCTCGGCCCCCTGAGCTTTTCCGGCTTCAAGGCAGAGCCGGCCTTTTCCCCCGAGAGCCTCTTTCCCGACACCTGGACCTTCGCCTATGGCAGCCCGCCCGGCCTGCTGTTCGAGGATGAGGAGGGCACGCGCCGCATCTTCGTCACCAGCGCGGCGCTCTTCGCGGATTGGCTCGCGGGCGCAGCCAAGGCAAAGGACGCGCCGCCCGAATTCGGCAGGGGAACCACAGTCGCCCTGACCACGGATGCCGTGGCGGCCAGCGTGATCCTCGATCCCGACGCCTTCCTTGGCTTCGGTCCCCTGCCCCTCGCTGCGGCGCCGGGCGAGACGCTGCTCGCCCTCTACGGCCAGCTTGCCCCGGATGTCGGCCATGACGGCCAACCCAACGCCGTGCTGATCGCGCGCCTCACGGACGACCGCTTCATGGCCGCGGCCGCGTATCTCGGGCCCGGCGAGATGGCGCCCCTCCCCGCCTGTCAGTCCGCCTATGATCAAACCGCCCGCACCGGTCAGGGCGCCGATCCGGCGGAGCGACGGCGCATCCTCTTGAGGGCCGAGGACGCTTTCCGCCAGTGCGTGGGGCGCGAGGCGCCGCGGCAGCCCGCTTTCCGCAAGATGGTGGCGCGGGCGCAGGCGCTCCTCGACACCATGCGGGGGAGGTGAGCCATGGGATTGCCCTTCCGCCCGCGCATGGTGCTGGCGCTGGTTGCGGGCCTCGGCCTCACCGCCGCGCTCGCCGCCTCGCCCCAGGCCTACGAGGCAATGCGCAGCCGCTACATGGCACAACTGGAGAAGCAAAGGGCCGAGCCGCCGAGGCCAGATCCGATGCTGCGCGTGCAGGAAGCCGCCAAGGCCCGGCTGATGAAGCAGCTCACCGAGGCCCTTGGCCCCCTCGCCTTCCAAGGCATGGGGCCGCCTGAGCTCTCACCGGACGCGCTGGAGCCGGGCGCGCCCGATGCCGCCCGCCCCATCGGCCTCGTCTTTCAGGACAGGGCCGAGCGCACGTTCCTCTTCGTCGCACCTGAAACACGCTTCGCCGACTGGCTCGCCCGGCAGGCGCGCGAGGACGGCACGTTCTTTCCGGAGGGCCGGAAAGGCATCGCCGCCAACCTTGCCAATGCGGCCCTCTATACGGTGACGGTGGGTGGGGAGACGAGCTTTGGCACTGTCGTCCCACTGCCTCTGCCGTCCGCGCCCGACGAAAAGGTCCATGCGGCGCTCGGTGTCTTCACGGCCGATGACGTGCCTTTCCTGCTGCCGCGGACCTTGGTGATCGGCCGTCTCGCGCAGGGCCGGATCATCGTGGCGCGGCAGGCAATCGAAGATGTGGTCGCGCCCATTCCCGCCTGCACCCGTCTCGCCTTGCGCGGCAAGGCGCAGGTGCGCCGCTTCCGCGCCCAGGTCCGCGCCGAACGGCGGGAGGACGACACGTTCGACGATCTCTGGACGATCATGCGCACGGCGAACGCGGCCTTCGAGGCCTGCATCACCCGCGAACTGCCGCGCCAGCCTTATTACGGCGCCCTGACTGCACGCGTGCGCGACCTGCTCGACATCGTGCGCGGCAAGTAAGGGCGGCACGCGCACCGCAAACGAAAACGGGCGGCCCCTCGCAGGGCCGCCCGTCCGTCATCTGCTCTGGCGCGCCTCAGGCGGCCTGATCCACCGGCGCCGCCTCACCCCGGAAGGTGAGGTGGCCGTTCTCAAGGCCGATGTGGACGCGGCTGCCATCCAGCACCTCGCCGGAGAGGATCTGCTGGGCCAGCGGATCCTGCACCAGCTTCTGGATCGTCCGCTTCAGCGGGCGGGCGCCATAGGCGGGGTCGTAACCCTTGTCGGCGAGGAAGGCCCGTGCCTCGGGCGTGAGGTCGAGAGTGATCTTGCGATCCTCCAGGAGCTTCGCGAGCCGCTTGAGCTGGATCTCGACGATGCCGCCCATCTGATCCTTCCGCAGGCGGTGGAACATGACGATCTCGTCGATGCGGTTGATGAATTCGGGGCGGAAGTGACGCCGCACCGCCTGCATCACCAGCTCATAGGCTTCCTCGTCCGAAACCACCTTCTCGCCGTCATGGCCGGGAATGCCGAAGCCGACCGGCTGGCGCGGATCCGCCAGATATTCGGCCCCGAGGTTCGAGGTCATGATGATGAGGGTGTTGCGGAAGTCCACGGTGCGCCCCTGTCCATCCGTCAGGCGACCGTCGTCGAGCACCTGAAGGAGGACGTTGAAGACGTCCTGATGGGCCTTCTCCACCTCGTCGAACAGCACCACCTGATAGGGCCGGCGCCGCACGGCTTCGGTGAGGGCACCGCCCTCCTCATAGCCCACATAGCCGGGAGGTGCGCCGATCAGCCGGCTCACGGAGTGCTTCTCCATGTATTCCGACATGTCGAGGCGCACCATGGCGGTCTCGTCGTCGAACAGGAAGCTGGCCAGAGCCTTGGTCAGCTCGGTCTTGCCGACGCCGGTGGGGCCGATGAAGAGGAAGGAGCCGATGGGCCGGTTGGGATCCTGCAAGCCCGCCCGCGCCCGGCGCACCGCGGTCGAGACCGCGGCCACCGCCTCGGACTGGCCGATGACGCGCTTGGCCAGCTCCTGCTCCATGCGCAGCAGCTTGTCCCGCTCGCCTTCCAGCATCTTGTCCACCGGCACGCCGGTCCAGCGCGAGACGACGCCCGCGATATGGTCCGGTGTCACGCTCTCCTTCACCATCTCGCCCGACTGGCCGCTGGCCTCCAGCTCCGCAAGGCGCTTCTCGAGACCGGGGATGACCGCATAGGTCAGCTCGCCGGCCTTCTGATACTCGCCCTGGCGCTGCGCGATCGCGAGATCGGCGCGGGCCTGGTCGAGCTTCGCCTTCACATCGGTGGCTTCGCCGAGCTTGTCCTTCTCCGCCTTCCACTTGGAAGTGAGGACGTCGGACTTCTCTTCCAGATCGGCCAGTTCCTTCTCAAGCCGCTTCAGGCGGTCCTGCGAGGCGACGTCGGTCTCCTTCTTCAGGGCCTCCTGCTCGATCTTGAGCCGGACGATGTCACGGTCGAGGCTGTCCAGTTCCTCAGGCTTCGAGTCCACCTGCATGCGCAGCCGCGAGCCGGCCTCGTCCACGAGGTCGATGGCCTTATCGGGCAGGAAGCGGTCGGTGATGTAGCGATTGGAGAGGGTGGCGGCGGCCACGAGCGCGCTGTCGGTGATGCGCACGCCGTGATGCAGCTCATACTTCTCCTTGAGCCCGCGCAGGATGGACACCGTGTCCTCCACCGTGGGCTCGCTGACGAACACCGGCTGGAAGCGGCGGGCGAGCGCCGCATCCTTCTCCACATGCTTGCGATACTCGTCGAGCGTGGTCGCGCCGACGCAGTGCAGCTCACCGCGCGCCAGCGCGGGCTTCAGCAGGTTGGAGGCATCCATGGCGCCATCGGTCTTGCCTGCGCCGACGAGGGTGTGCATCTCGTCGATGAACAGGATGATGCCGCCTTCGGCCGCCGTCACTTCCTGAAGGATGCCCTTCAGGCGCTCCTCGAACTCGCCGCGATATTTCGCGCCGGCGATGAGCGCGCCCATGTCGAGCGCCAGCAGGCTCTTGTTCTTCAGGCTCTCCGGCACGTCGCCATCGACGATGCGGCGGGCGAGGCCCTCCACGATGGCGGTCTTGCCGACGCCGGGCTCGCCGATGAGCACGGGATTGTTCTTGGTGCGGCGCGCCAGAACCTGGATGGTGCGGCGGATTTCCTCATCGCGGCCGATCACCGGGTCGAGCTTGCCGTCCCGCGCGGCCTGTGTGAGGTCGCGGGCGTATTTCTTCAGCGCGTCATAAGCGTTCTCGGCGGTCGCCGTATCGGCGGTGCGACCCTTGCGGAGCGCCTCGATGGCCGTGTTCAGCGCCTGCGGCGTGACGCCGCCTCGGGCGAGGATCTTGCCCGCCTCGGTCTCTTTCTCGATGGTGAGGGCCAGCAGCAGGCGCTCGACGGTCACATAGCCGTCACCTGCCTTCTTCGCGGCCTGCTCGGCGGCGTCGAACACGCGCGCCAGACCCTGGCTCAGATACACCTGACCGGAACCGCCCTGCACCTTGGGCAGCTTGCGGACGGCCGCTTCGGTCTCGTCCCGCACAAGCTGGAGATTGCCCCCGGCGCGCGACACTAGGCCTGCGCACAGGCCTTCGGGGTCATCGAGCAGCACCTTCAACAGGTGCTCGGGCACGAACTGCTGGTGGCCTTCGCGCACCGCATAGGACTGCGCCGACTGCACGAAACCACGGGCGCGCTCGGTATAGATCTCAAAATTCATGTCTTCCCTCCTCGGCGTCCGGAGCGCCTTCATCGAAGCACGCTCGGGCTCGCTTGGATGCGGCCCCGGTCTGCCCGGCTGCCGCAGTGGTCCGCGCCCGCCGTCCCTGAGACAAGCTTGGCGCGAACCACCACGGCAGATGTGGGAAGACCCCGGGCCGCTGGGAAGGGGTCCGCCCACGGGAATTGCATTTTTGCCCGCCGGCCATCCGTCCGCTTTGACGCGGCTCATAAAACGCACCCACGCGCCCTCTCCGCTTGACGCGCGCCGCGATCTCTGTACCAATCGGTACACTCATTGAGAGACACACAGGAGCCAGCTATGAGCCGCCCGCCGCTGCCGCCCTTCACCGCCGAGACCGCCTCCCTGAAGGCCCGCATGGCCGAGGATGCGTGGAACACGCAGGACCCGGAGAAGGTCTCCCTCGCCTACACGACCGACAGCGTCTGGCGGAACCGCTCGGATTTCCTGGTCGGCCGTCCCGCCATCGTCGAATTCCTCACCCGCAAGTGGCAGAAGGAATTGGATTACCGGCTCATCAAGGAGCTCTGGGCCTTCCACGACAACCGCATTGCCGTGCGCTTCCAGTATGAGTGGCACGATGCGGCGGGGAACTGGTTCCGCTCCTATGGCAATGAGAATTGGGAGTTCGACGAGGCCGGTCTGATGCGCAACCGGCAGGCCAGCATCAACGACGTCGCGATCCCGGGGAAGGACCGCAAGTTCCTCTGGGACAAGGGCCCGCGCCCGCAGGATTATCCCGGCCTCACCGCGCTCGGTCTCTGACCACCCGGACGCTGGAGGCATATGACGCTGGACGCATATAAGACGGCGGGTGCCGGGAAAGCCGCACCCGCCGATTAGTGAGCAGGAGCACCGAATGTCCCGCCTGATCCACACCCGCGAGGACGTGCTGCCGGTGCTGGGGGAGGTGTTTCGCGAGCATGGCTTCGAGGGGGCGAGCCTTTCGGTCATCACCGCCCGCACCGGGCTCGGCAAGGGCAGCCTCTATCACTTCTTCCCCGGCGGGAAAGAGGAGATGGGGCAGGCGGTGCTGGCCCATATCGACGGCTGGTTCGAGACCGAGGTCTACGCGCCCCTGCGCGACGGCGCGGACCCGCAAGCTGCCATCGGCCACATGCTGGAGGCGGTGGATGCCTATTTCCGATCCGGCAACCGGGTGTGCCTCGTGGGGGCGCTGGCGCTGAACAACAGCCGGGACCGCTTCGCCGCCGCGCTGTCCGGCTATTTCGCACGCTGGCGTGATGCGCTGGCGGACGCGCTGCGGCGGAGCGGGCGGCCAGAGGCGGAGGCACTCGCCGAGGAAGCGGTCGTCGCCATCCAGGGCGGGCTCGTCATCGCCCGCGCGCTCGATGATCCGGGCGCCTTTGGCCGCACGCTGGCCCGTCTTCGGACACGCCTTCTGGCCTGAGGCGATGCGCCTCAAACCACGGGCCGCGCTTGCTTTGCGCCGCGCATGGCCTAAATGTGAAGCAAACAGGTTCAGGGTGCGGCATGGCCCGCGCCGGAGTTGAAGTCGATGACCTATGTGGAAGCTGCGGCGGCCCCGCTGCGCAAGACCGGCCAGATCAAGCTGCACGGCCCCGAGGGCTTTGCCGCCATGCGCAAGGCCGGCCAATTGGCCGCGCAGGCGCTGGACGCCATTTCGGAGATGATCGGCCCCGGCGTTTCCACCGAGGCGGTGGACAAGCTGGTGTTCGATTTCGCGGTGTCCCACGGCGCCTATCCGGCGACGCTGAATTACCGCGGCTACCGCTATTCGGTCTGCACCTCCATCAACCATGTGGTCTGCCACGGCATGCCGAGTCCGCGCCCCCTGCGCGAGGGCGACATCGTGAACGTGGACGTGACGCTGGTGGTGGACGGCTGGTACGGCGATTCCAGCCGCATGTACGCCATCGGCGAGATTCCGCGCCGGGCCGAGCGGCTCATCGAAGTGACCTATGAATCCATGATGCTCGGCATCGCCGCCATCAAGCCGGGCGCGCATCTGGGCGACATCGGCGCCGCCATCCAGGCCTATGTGGAGCCGCAGCACATGAGCGTGGTGCGTGATTTCTGCGGCCATGGCGTAGGTCAGGTGTTCCACGACGAGCCGAACGTGGTCCATGTGGGCCGCCGCGGCGAAGGGCCGGAGCTGAAGCCCGGCATGATCTTCACCGTGGAACCCATGATCAATCTCGGGCGCCCGCACGTGAAGGTGCTCTCCGATGGCTGGACGGCCGTGACGCGGGACCGCTCCCTGTCGGCGCAGTTCGAGCATGCCGTGGGCGTGACGGAGACGGGGGTCGAGATCTTCACGCTGAGCCCGAAGGGCTACCACAAGCCGCCCTACACGCTGGGCTGAGCCACATGGCGGGGGAGCCGGACGACGGTGTCGAGGACGCTCCGCATTTCCACGGTCATCGCGATCGTCTGCGCGCCCGTTTCCGTGACGCCGGGGCGCAGGCCCTCGCCGATTACGAACTGATCGAACTCATTCTCTTCCGCGCCATTCCCCGCCGCGACGTGAAGCCGCTCGCCAAGGCGCTGGTGGAGCGCTTCGGCTCCTTCGCCGAGGTCATCGCCGCCCCGCCCCGGCTGCTGGCGGAGATTCCCGGCGTGAAGGACGCCATCATCACCGAGCTGAAGCTGGTGGAAGCGGCCGCCCACCGCCTCGCCAAGGGGCAGGTGAAGCGCCGGCCGGTGCTCTCCTCCTGGAGCGCGGTGCTGGATTATTGCCGCAGCGCCATGGCCTTCGCCGACAAGGAACAGGTGCGCGTCCTCTTCCTCGACAAGCGCAACCAGTTGATCGCGGATGAGGTGGTGCAGACCGGCACCGTTGACCACGCGCCAGTCTATCCACGCGAGGTGGTGAAGCGGGCGCTCGAACTCTCCGCCAGCGCGCTGATCCTGTGCCACAATCATCCGTCGGGCGACCCGACGCCCTCGCGGGCGGACATCGATATGACGCGCAAGATCATCGATGTGGCGAAGCCCCTGGGCATCGAACTGCACGACCACATCATCGTCGGCAAGGAAGGTCACGCCAGCCTCAAGGGCCTGCGGCTGATCTGACACCCCGCCCGCAAGCCCCCTGCCCCCCATCGCACCGGCATTGGCACCGCCATAAAAAAACGCCGCCCTCTTGCGAGAGCGGCGCTTTCCGGATCGGCAGTTGCGGTTGTTTCTGGTCTTCGCCGAAACCCGCCGTTCCCCTCAGATCACTTGAGCTGCAGGAAGCTCGTATCGAAGGACAGCGACGCCACGTAGCGATCGCCGCAGGCATTGCTGAGGCCGGCGATGGCGAGGCACTGACGGCTGCTCAGGTTGCTGTCGTAGTAGCGGAAGTCGAGGGTCGCCGCCTTATAGGTGAAGGCGATACCGGCGTTCCAGGTGGCGTAGTCAGGCAGAGCCACGTTGCTGCCACCGGCCAGCAGATACTGCGTGCTGAGGGTGGTGGTGCCGAGCCACTGATAGCCGAGTTCGCCGGACAGGTACCAACCCAGATCCTTGTTGGAGGTGTAGTTGGGCAGGTTCACCTTCAGGGTGCCGGACAGATAGGTCTCGCTGGCACCCGTTCCGGCGTAGCTGTCGCCGTAGTAGAGGTTCGCGCCGATGGTCACGATGTCATTGATGACATAGCTCGGCTTGAAGTAGATTTCCCAGTAGTTGATCTGGTTCGCGGGCAGACCGGCGCCGTAGGTGCCGTTGTTGGCCTGGCCGGGATAGTAATAATAGATGAAGCCGACGTCGCCGGTGAAGTTGCCCCAGGTGTGGCGGATGCCGGCGTAGAAGTCCATTTCAGCGGTCGGGTCGGTCAGACCCGCGCTCTGCGGGAAGTCCACGTTGGACATGAACAGGCCCGCATAGACCCAGTCCCAGGCGCGCACTTCCGCATAGCCCTGAACGGTCGGGTTGCCGTCGGTCTGCGTGATGCCGCGGAAGATGTAGTCCGTCGCGAACTTGGCGCCGAAGGCCACGTCGAAGTCCGGGGTGGCGGGCGCGGGGGCCACGGCCTTGACGGGCATCGCGGCGAGGTCGGCCGCGGAAGCCGCGCCGAGCGGGGCCACGGTGGCAAGCGACATGCCGGCGGCAAGAAGTGCCCAGGTCTTCATACTCTCTCCCCCAAACAAAATTGTCACAGGCAGGGAAGCAGGTTTGCGTGTGTCCGCTCAATGATAAAATTGAGGCATAAAGTGCACACAATCTGGGCATACCGTTGTAAATGCTGGATTCCTCTGTTGCAAAAACACCACGTTTATGACGGATTCCAAACATTGCCGGTTCGCACGGTACGACGGCGCGGCCTCCCGTGCCGCCGTCGCCTGTATTGCTGGCCATACATCGACAGATGACGCACGGCTGGGGCCCCTCTTTCCCCATGCGGCTTTGCGCAGCGATTCGCGCCTGGGTTGCGGCCCAGCCGAACGGCCGTTTGCGGTCGGGTGACCGACATAGAACAGTCTCCGGGGCGCAGGTGAGAAACGAACTATTTCCCGGCTGCCTGTTCTACGAAGAAGGCCCTAAAACTTGGCCTTGGCCGCAAAGAGAACACGCCCGCTCCGGCGCAGGACGGAAAGTGGCGGATCGGCAACAGTATTTCCCGGCTCCGCACACCGGGCTTCAGGCCCGCTCAGGGACGCATCATGAGCAGCGGGCGGCCCCGCTCAGGCACCTTGGCCCAGCCGCCATCCTCCTGCCGGGCAAAGCGCACGAGGCCGTTGCCGGTGGCGGCGGTGACCACGACATTGCCGCCCTCCAGATGCCAGGCCTTCGGCACAAAGCCGCCGAGCCCATCGCAACCGGGGGCCGCCGTCACGCTGAAGCCACCCGGCACCGGCGTCTCCAGAAAGGTCCAGCGGCAGATGGGCGTACCGGCGACGCGGGCGAGATTCCAGTCGCCGATGATCTCTTCCGGGCGCACGAGATCCTCCGCGAGGACGGAGGGCGGCGCGAGGAAATAGACGCCATCGCCCTCCCGTAGCGCCTCATAGGCCCCACCCGCGCCTTCGGTGAACTCCGCGATGGTGCGGCCCTGCGCCGAGAGGAAGAGGATCGAGCCTGAGGGGTCCGGCGTCCAGGCGACCGTCTGGGTGGTGAAGGGGATGGCCGCGCAGGCGGCATCGAAGCCGATGGCAAAGCCGCCCGGGGCGGCGGTGGTCTTCAGTTCCAGCGGACAGGTCCGCTCGCCGTCGGCGCTGGCGAGGGCCAGTGCGCCGGCCTTCTTTTCTGCTTCGGCCCGCAGGCCGGTGGCCGGTGGTTTGGGGGACGCGGCATCCGGCGTTCTTGGCGCGGGAGCCTTGGTGCCGGGCGCGGGCGCCGTAGCTGGCGGCACGGGCTTTGCGGATTGGGAGAAGGCCGGGAGGGCACCGACGAGCACGGCCGACACCATCAGGACGGCGGCCCCCGCCCACACGGGGCGGGATGCGGGACGGCGGCGGCCGGCAATCCGCATCTTGAACCTCCACTGGCTCTGCGCCGCCCCAGGCTCCGGAGGACGGTCTCCGGAGCTGGAGGAGCGGGGCTGCCCGCGCAACGCCCTAGGGGAGGCCCTGCCGTGGGCGAATGTCAACCGCGGCGTCAGGCCTTCGGCCAGGGCGTCTCGGCGACCGGCGTCACCGGGCCCTTGCCGGCGAACCAGGAAACGAGATTGTCCACCACCAGCTGGCCCATGGCGTTGCGGGTGTGATGGGTGGCGGAGCCGACGTGGGGCAGCAGCACCACATTGTCGAGGGCGAAGAAGGCCTCCGGCACCCGCGGCTCGTCCACGAACACGTCGAGGCCGGCGGCGGCGATGGTCTTGTCCTGGAGCGCCTTGAGGAGCGCCGTCTCGTCCACCACCGTGCCGCGCGCCACGTTCACCAGCACGCCCCGCGGGCCAAGCGCTGCCAGCACTTCGGCATTCACGAGGTTGCGGGTGGCGGCGCCGCCCGGAAGGATGAGGATGAGCGTATCCACGTCGCGCGCCATGGCGACGAGATTGTCATAGTGCTTGTAGGGCACGTCCGCCTGCGGGCGGCGCGTGTGATAGACGATCGGGAGCCCGAAGGCCTCCACGCGCTTGGCGATGGCCTTGCCGATGCGGCCCATGCCGACGATGCCCACCTTGCGGTCGCGCAGGGTGGCGCTCAGCGGAAAGGCGCCCTTCAGCCAGCCGCCGGCGCGCACATAGCGATCCGCCTGCGGCAGTTCGCGCACGGTGGCGAGCAGCAGGCCGAGGGCGAGGTCCGCCACTTCCTCATTCAGCACGTCCGGCGTGTTGGTGACGATGATGCCGCGCTCAGCGGCCGCTGCCGCATCCACCGTGTCGTAGCCGACACCGAAATTGGAGATGATCTCGAGCTTGGGCAGGCGGTCCATGAAGGCGCCGTCCACCTTCAGCTTGCCCTTGGTGGCGAGGCCCCGGATCTCGCCGGCCTCGCTGGCGATCACCGCATCGAGCCCCTCCGGCCCCAGCACTGTGAACTTTTCCGCGAGCTGGCGCTCGACCACCGTCTCCATGATGGGGCCCGTGAGAAGAAGCTTGGGGCGGGCGGATGACGAAGCGGAAGAAGTCATGGCGCTCAACTCGCTGGAAGATGAGGGAAAATCCGCGCGCGGCAGGCCGGCGCGACGGCGGGAAGTCTTGGATAGGCGTCATAAGGCTTTAGTTCAATCGTTTTAATCACCCCTTGATCCACGCGCGTTACCGCCCCATGATCGCCCCGCCTCCTCGCCAAAGGAGGCAGCCGCCGCACCGGCGGAAACAAGAGGATGCCGGCACCGAGCAAGGCGAAGCCTGCCGGGAAACGGCACCGACGAGTTGGGTGGATGACGCTGAGCGCCCGTCATGGGCGGACAAGGAGCACGACACGATGGCGACGGTTGATATCCGCGCGGTGACGAAGGCCTATGGTTCGACGGCTGTGATCCACGGCGTCGACATAGACATCCGCGACGGAGAGTTCGTGGTGCTCGTGGGGCCGTCGGGCTGCGGAAAATCCACCCTGCTGCGCATGATCGCGGGCCTCGAGAACATCTCGGGCGGCGAAATCCGGATCGGCAACCGCGTGGTGAACGAGGTCCCGCCGAAGGAGCGGGACATCGCCATGGTGTTCCAGAACTATGCGCTCTATCCGCACATGACGGTGGGCGCGAACATGGGCTTCTCGCTGAAGCTGCGCAACGCGCCGCAGGAGGAAGTGTCCAAGCGCGTCAATCGCGCGGCGGAGATTCTCGGTCTTTCCCATCTGCTGGACCGCTATCCGCGCCAGCTCTCCGGCGGCCAGCGCCAGCGCGTCGCCATGGGCCGCGCCATCGTGCGTGATCCGCAGGTGTTCCTCTTCGACGAGCCGCTGTCCAATCTCGACGCCAAACTGCGCGTGCAGATGCGCACCGAGATCAAGGAACTGCACCAGCGCCTGAAGACCACCACCGTCTATGTGACCCACGACCAGATCGAGGCCATGACCATGGCCGACAAGATCGTGGTGATGCACGACGGCATCGTGGAACAGATCGGCGCCCCGCTCGATCTCTATGACCAGCCGGCCAACCAGTTCGTCGCCGGCTTCATCGGCTCGCCCTCGATGAACTTCATCAAGGGCAAGGTGGAAGTGAACGGCTCGGCCGCCTTCGTCACCCCCTCCGGCGCCCGCCTGCCGCTCGAGCGCGTGCCCGAGGGCGCCGTGGGCAAGGAGGCGGTCTATGGCCTCCGGCCCGAGCACATCCGCATCGACCCGCAGGGCGTGCCGGTGGAGATCATCGTGGTGGAACCCACGGGCTCGGAAATCCTCGCGGTGGCCAAGCTCGGCGATCAGGAAATCTCCTGCCTGTTCCGCGAGCGCATCTCGCTGAAGCCGGGCGAGACCATCCGCATCGCCCCCCAGCCGGGCCTGACGCACCTGTTCGACGGCGCCACCGGCCGCCGCCTCTGACCCGGTCCCGGACCGGCGCGTGACGCGCCGTCCGAGCCCCTTTCGGCATCGCCGGGGCGGCACCAGAACCCGCGCAGACGGGCACCCGCCGCATCGGCCCTGAGGACAAGTCCATCCCAAAAGACCGTGCGGCTCAGCCGACACGGCGGGGGAAACGCCAAGGCCTGGAGCATATTGCCGCTCCGGGACGCCAACGGAGGAACGCCAAGATGACGATTTCCAGACGCGACGTGCTGATGGGCGGTGCCGGTCTTGCCGGGGCTGCGGCCATGACCGGCCTTTCGGGCACGCCGAGCTTTGCGCAAGCGCTGCCAAAATTCGAGCCGGAGAAGGGCGCGAGCCTGCGCGTGCTGCGCTGGTCGCCCTTCGTGAAGGCCGAAGAGGACGCCTGGATCGCGAACACCAAGAAGTTCACCGAGGCCACCGGCATCGAGGTGCGCATCGACAAGGAGAGCTGGGAGGACATCCGTCCGAAGGCTGCGGTGGCCGCCAACGTCGGCTCCGGCCCGGACATCGTGTGGGTGTGGTTCGACGACGCCCAGCAGTATCCGGACAAGCTGCTCGACGTCACGGAACTCGCCAAGGGGCTCGGTGCCACCTATGGCGGCTGGTACCCTGCCCCGGAAGCCTACGCGCTCAATCGCGGCAAGTATGTCGCCCTGCCGCTGGCCACCATCGGCAATGCGGTGATCTATCGCGACAGCTGGGTGAAGGAAGCCGGCTTCTCCGAGTTCCCGAAGGACACCAAGGCCTTCCTCGAACTCGCCAAGGCCCTGAAGGCCAAGAACCACCCCATGGGCTTCACCCTGGGCCACGGCGTGGGCGACGGCAACAACTTCTGCCACTGGGTGCTGTGGAGCCACGGCGGCGAGATGGTGGACGACAAGGGCAAGGTGAAGATCAACAGCCCGGAGACGATCGCCGCGCTGAAATTTGTCCGCGAGCTCTATCCGAACTTCATTCCCGGCACCGAGAGCTGGCTCGACGTCAACAACAACCGCGCCTTCCTCGCCGGCGAGATTTCCGTGACCGCCAACGGCGTGTCGCTCTATTACGCCGCCAAGAACGATCCCAAACTCGCCGACATGGCCGCGGACATGCGCTCCGTGAACCTGCCCATCGGCCCGATCGGCAAGTCGGTGGAGCTGCACCAGACCACCTCCGCCTGCATCTTCAAGTACACGAAGTATCCGCAGGCGGCGCAGGCCTACCTCTCCTTCATGTTCGACGCACCGCAGATGAACGCCTGGATCGAAGGGTCCAGCGCCTATTGCTGCCAGACGCTCAAGGCCTTCGCCAAGAACCCGGTGTGGACCTCCAACCCCATCAACGCGCCTTACGGCAAGGCGTCCGAGACGCTGCGCCCGAACGGCTATGCCGGCCCGCTGGGCCCGCAGTCGGCGGCCGCCATGGCGGACTGGATCGTGGTGGACATGGTGGCGGAAGCCGCCACCGGCCAGCGCACGCCGGAAGAAGCCGCCCGCCGCGCCGAGCAGCGCGCCTCCCGCATCTATCGCGGCTGACCCCGACAACGGGACGCCCGGCCGGACGGCCGGGCGCTTCCAGAGGTTTCCCGGCGCCCGCACAAGAGGCGCCGGCCCCGCCCCGATCCCCCGTGGCCGGCCGATGTTCCCCCGTCGGGCGGCCGCGGCAGTGACGGGAAAGGCGCATGGCGGCAGGCCCCCTCGGGCCGCTGCCCTCTTTCGGGTTTTCCGGCTCGGGCCGGAACGGTTCAGAAGCCCTCCCTCCCCTGCGCGGAGGGACGAGACGCCGCCTCAAGCGGCCTTGCGGAGATTTCGGTTCATGGCGGACATCGCGGCCCACCGGGCTTCCCCTTCTCCCTTCCAGTCCTGGCTCAGCCGGGTCGGCCAAGGCCGCCACCTTCTGGGCCTGATGTTCCTGCTGCCGGCCGCAGTCTTCCTGCTCTTCTTCCTCACCTATCCGCTCGGTCTCGGCGTCTGGCTCGGTTTCACCGACACGCGCATTGGCCGCGATGGCGTGTTCATCGGCCTTGAGAATTACGAGATGCTGTTCGGCGACAGCCTGTTCTGGCTCGCCGTGTTCAACACCGTGCTCTACACGGTGGGCGCCTCGATCCTGAAGTTCGCGCTCGGCCTGTGGCTGGCGCTGCTGCTGAACCAGAACCTGCCGTTCAAGTCCTTCTTCCGCGCCGTCGTGCTGCTGCCGTGGGTGGTGCCCACCGTGCTGTCGGCCATCGCGTTCTGGTGGATCTTCGACGCGCAGTTCTCGGTGATCTCCTGGGCGCTCATCAAGATCGGCCTCATCGACCACAACATCAACTTCCTCGGCGACACCACCAATGCCCGCGCCTCGGTCATCGCCGCGAACGTGTGGCGCGGCATTCCCTTCGTCGCCATCTCCCTGCTCGCCGGCCTCCAGACCATCCCGCAGTCGCTGCACGAGGCGGCGACGCTCGACGGCGCCACCGGCTGGCAGCGCTTCCGCTACATCACCCTGCCCATGCTCTCGCCGATCATCGCGGTGGTGATGACCTTCTCGGTGCTGTTCACCTTCACCGACTTCCAGCTGATCTACGTGCTGACCCGCGGCGGCCCGCTCAACGCCACCCACCTCATGGCCACCCTCTCCTTCCAGCGCGCCATCCCCGGCGGCCAGCTGGGCGAGGGCGCGGCAATCGCGGTGGCGATGATCCCCTTCCTGCTCTCAGCGATCCTCTTCTCCTACTTCGGCCTCCAGCGCCGGAAGTGGCAGCAGGGCGGAGGCGACTGATGTCTTCCTCCCCCGCCTCCGCCCAGCCCTCTCGCATGGATGCCGCCATGACCGACCACAGCCTCGCCAAGCCTGGCACCAAGCCGGCGGCCACCAAACCGGACCTCACCGACAACTCCAGCGGCATGAGCTATCTGGACAGCGTGCCCCGCCGCTTCCTGACGGTGATCCTGCCGCTGCTGGTCTTCGTCTTCGTGCTGCTGTTCCCGTTCTACTGGATGGCCATCACGGCCATCAAACCGAACTACCAGCTCACCGATTACGCCAATTACTCGCCGCTCTGGGTGGTGCAGCCGACGCTCGACCACATCAAGTATCTGCTGTTCGAGACCACCTATCCGCACTGGCTCTGGAACACGCTCTATGTGTCCTTCGCGGCGACCTTCATCTCGCTGGTGACGTCCGTCTTCGCGGCCTATGCCATCGAGCGCCTGCGCTTCCATGGCTCGCGCTGGGTCGGCCTCGGCATCTTCCTCGCCTATCTGGTGCCGCCGTCCATCCTGTTCATCCCGCTGGCGCTGATGGTGTTCAAGATCGGCATCTACGACACCAAGCTGGCGCTGATCCTCACCTACCCCACCTTCCTCGTGCCCTTCTCCACCTGGCTGCTGATGGGCTACTTCCGCTCCATCCCCTACGAGCTGGAGGAATGCGCCCTGGTGGACGGCGCCTCGCGCTGGCAGATCCTCACCAAGATCCTGCTGCCGCTCTCCGTACCGGGCCTCATCTCGGCGGGCATCTTCTCCTTCACCCTGTCCTGGAACGAGTTCATCTACGCACTGACCTTCATCCAGTCCTCGGAGAACAAGACGGTGCCGGTGGGGGTGCTGACCGAACTGGTGCGCTCGGACGTCTACGAATGGGGATCGCTCATGGCGGGCGCGCTCATCGGCTCGCTGCCGGTGGTCATCCTCTACTCCTTCTTCGTGGACTATTACGTCTCGTCCATGACGGGCGCGGTGAAGGAATAGTCCCCCCGCAGCATCGGGACGGGCGGACAGCGCCCGCTCGTCCCCGCATTCCCAGCGCACAGGCAGTGAAAGCCACGCTGCACCTGTGCTAGACCCTGCGTCAGGGGCGGCGGACCGGGCGGTTCGCCGCCGTCTGGTTTCGGGTTTCGGGGGATCGGATGCTGGAGCGCATTCTCGAGAATTTCCTGTTTCGCAGCCGCTGGCTGATGGCGCCCTTCTACGTGGGCCTCGCCATCTCCATGGTTGGTGCTGCTGATCCAGTTCCTGCGTGAACTGCTGCACTTCATCCAGAACGCGCTCGTCGCGACCGAAAGCGACGTCATCCTCGGCATCCTGACGCTGGTGGACCTGACGCTGACCGGCAATCTGGTCTTGATCGTCATCTTCTCCGGCTATGAGAACTTCGTCTCGCGCATCGACGCGGACGGCCATCCCGACTGGCCGGAGTGGATGACCAAGGTGGACTTCACCGGCCTCAAGCAGAAGCTGCTGGCCTCTATCGTCGCCATCTCGGCCATCTCGCTACTGAAGGCCTTCATGCACATCGACCCATCCGGCGATCAGACGTCGCTGATGTGGAAGGTCATCATCCACGTGGTCTTCGTGGGCTCCAGCCTGCTGCTGGCCCTCTCCGACAAGCTGGGCGACGGCAAGGTCCACGGCGCCGGCATCGAGCCCGGCAAGGTGGACCGCGACGGCGGCCACTAGGGCGCGTTTCACCCCTCCCATGAAACGTCCAGGCGATTCATGGGAGGGGAGCCGGCTCCAGACCAACGAAAAGGCCGCGCGCGAGACGCCTCGCGCGCGGCCTTTTGCTTGCACGGCGGAGGGGCGCCGTCGGGGCACCCCTTAGCGGTTCAGGAAATCTCGAACAGCGCCGAGAAGCCGGAGATGTCGAACACCTCCTGGATCTGCGGCTGCAGCGTCTTGAGGCGCAGCTTGCGCTTGTGCGGGCTCATGGCCTTGCCAGCCACCAGCAGGGCGCGGAGGCCCGAGGACGACACATAGTCCACGCCCGCCATGTCCACGATGATGGCGCCGTTGGAGGCCTTCACCGCTTCCAGCAGTTTGCCCTCGAACGGTTTGGCATTCAGCGTGTCGAGGCGCCCGCTCACCTTGAGCACCGTGTCTTCGCCGCTCTGTTCGGTCTCGATCTGCATTCAAACGTCCTCGCGCTGCCGCGTGCGATGGGCCGCGCCGCCGCGGCTCCCCTCTATCCTATACGACGTCTTCCACCGGGCCGGACAGGGCCTGCGTGTCGGACCGCTCCTCAGGCCGATTAGCCTCATTTGTCCGGGGGCGCAACGCCAAGGACAGCCGGCGCACCAGCCAGAGCGCGCGCTCGAACAGGCTGGTGGCGCGCATCAGGTTGCGCACCTCGTCCCCTCCGGTGGCGCAGCTGGCCGCGAGATCGCGGCGGATCTTGTCGAGCAGGGCGCTGCGGTCCGCCGTCAGCACGGCGAGATCGTCGAAATCGAGCTCCAGCGTCTCGCCCGGAACCGCCTCGCTCAGCACCAGCAGCACGGCCCGGAGCGATTCCGACAGGTTGAAGATGAGGGGCGGCGGCGCGCGGAAGGCATCCACGACCACCGCCAGCTCATGCAGCGTATCCTGCAGGGCGCGCACCAGTTCCACCTGAGCCTGCGCCCTGAGGGCCAGATCGAGATCCTCGCGGGTCAGGCCCTGGTCGATGAGATCGGCCAGGAAGCGCTCGGTGGTATGGGCGATGGCATCGGCCCCGGTCCAGGCGGCGAGGCGCGCCTTGCGGTCGTCGAGGTCCGGCTGGTCGAGATCGGGCAGCAGGTCCGGCATGCGCACCACCAGCCGGCCCGTCTCCCGCGCCACGAGATCCAGCGCGGTCGGCGGATCGCGCACCGCCTTCTCATGGATGAAGCGCGGCCGGGAGAGGCGCTCCTCCGTCGTCTCCGGACTGAGGCGGGCCGAGAGGCGCTCGGTCAGGTTCGCGAAGAGCACCACCGGCAGGGCGCCTGCCAGTTGCAGCGTGAGGAAGACCAGCGAAAGCGCGATGGCGGGGTCCGCCCCGCCCGCCCGGACGAGCAGTTCGTCGATGTTCACGCCGGCCTGCGACGCGGCGATGGCAGCGAAGCCGACGAGGATGCAGCCGACGACCTTCGACTGGATCGCCGACAGGCACAGTTGCCGGGCGCTGCCCTTCAGGTCGCCGGCAGACAGGAGCGTGGCAAGGCCGGAGCCGAGATTGGCGCCCACCACCAGCCACATGCCGTCACCGAGGCCCAGCACATGCGCCTGAACCACCGCCACGGCGAGGATGGTGGGGGTGGAGGCGGACTGCGTAATCATCGCCACGAGGCAGCCGAGGAGGAAGCCCCGGGTCGGCGTCAGGAGTGAGCCGACCATCTGGGCGGCGGCGGCAAGGTCGAGTCCCTTCGGCGCGGTCTTGATGAAGTCGAGCCCGAGGAAGAGCAGCGCCAGCCCGAGCAGCACGCCCATCCACTCCCGCCAGCCGGAGCGCCGGTCGAGCCGCAGGTGGAAGGCGATGCCCACGAGGCCCACCAGATAGAGAACCGCCACCTTGAGGTTCACGCTGGCAATGAACACCAGCACCGACGTGCCGACGCTGGCGCCCGCCACAACCGGGATGGCATCGCGCGAGGTGAAGACGCCGCCGCGCACCAGATTGGCGGCGATCATCGTCACCGCATTGCTGGACTGGGTGACGGCGCCGGTGAGGGTGCCGCACAGGAAGCCCGTCAGCCGGGAGCGGGTAGCGGATTGCAGGATGCGGCGCACGCCCCGTCCCATGGCCTGTTGGAGATGGCTGCCCATCTGCTTCAGGCCAACGAACAACAGGCCAAGGCCAGCGAGGAGCTGTGCGGCGATCAACACGGGCAGGTTTCCGATCGGGGCCTTGCGGTCAGGCGGCCTTGCTGGGGTCGGCGACGAGGAGGAAGCGATTTTCCTCCCCCACCCGCTCGTAGGCAAGATCGGAGAGGAAATGGCGCATCAACTGCACGCCATGACCGCCGATGCGCGCCTCGTCCACCGAGGCCACAGCCTCCGGCTCCCCAACCGAGAGCGGGTCGAACGGAACGCCATTGTCCACGATCCGCAGCGCGAAGCGGCCTTCGGGCAGGTGGAAATAGTCGAGCCGGATGCGCGGGGGATGGTCCAGCCCCTCGAAGCCGTAGGAGATGACATTGACCAATGCCTCCTCCAGGCTCAGGTCGAGCCCGAAGCGGATGCGGTCCGGCCAGTTGTCCGCCTCGGCCCGCTCGGCGAGCCATTCCGCCACGCGGGGCAATTCCTCGAGGCTGGCCTCCACCGCGAGGCTCGCCACTTCCACGGCGCCGTCCGGCAGGCTCATGCGTCACGGCTCCGGGCAGCGAAACAGCCGGTGCGGGGCGATGCAGTCGCCCGCCGCCCGTTGGGGCTAGAAGTCCTCGGCATGGGTGCCTCTCCCAAGCGTGCGGCGCGCCGGACGCAGATTCCTGACCCGTCGGACCCCGGAGGGCGTCCGGTGCCGGTGATGCCCGAACGGCACCTTCCGGCGATCCAACCGCAAAGCTAGTCCGTCCCACCCTTGCGGGCAATCGGGGCCACACGGCGCAACGCCGTCCGGCCCACGGGAAAATACGGCGCGGAAGCGCCAGCGCCGTCCCGCTCAACGGGCGACCCTGAGCTTTTCCTCGCTCGGTTCCAGATAGACCCGGCGCGTCCGCGCTCCGGCCGAAACCATCACCACATTGGGCGCCACGCCCGCGGCCGCCGCCAGAATGTCCACCGGCTGCGCCGGGCCGAACAGCTCCACCTGCGCCCCCGGCACCGCAAGGCCTTCGGGCAGACCCGAGACGTCAAGGGTCATGAGGCTCATGGCGAGGCCGCTGACGATGGGCGCGGGCAGGCCGCCCACGTAGCCATAGGCCTGACGCTGGAAGGAGAAGGGCAACCCACCGCCATAGCCCACCCCCACATGGGCGAGGCGCGCCGGCTGCGGCGTGCGATAGACGCCGCCATAGCCGACCTCGGTCCCGGCAGGCACATCCATGACCCGCAGGATCGGCGCCGTCAGCCGCGCCGCCGGCAGGATGGGTTGGCGGCTGGACGGGGTGGTTTCGACCCCATAGAGCGCGCTGCCCACGCGGGCATGGTGCGCATGGCGCTCCGGCGGGCCGAACACGCCGGCGGAAGCGCAGAAGCTGAGCGGCGCGGGGGGCAGCGCCTGCGTCCACGCCCGGAAGCGCCGCCACTGCCAGTCATTGTGGCGGGCGACCGGATTGGAGAAGTGGGCGAGATGGGTCACATAGGCGGCGATCCGCAGGCCGGCCAGCGGCGAGGGATCGTCCCGCAGACGCTTCACATCGGTGCGCGAGAGGCCAAGGCGGCTCAGGCCGGTGTCGAACTGGATCGCCACGTCCAGCGGCCCGCGCGCGGCGGCTTCCGCCTGCACGCGGGGCAGTTCGGACGCATCCATCAGCACCGGAATGATGCGGTGGGCGCGGAAATCGGCCGGCGCGGCGCCGGCGAGGCCGTGCAGCACGAACACGCGGGCGTCGGGCGCCAGCGTGCGCACCGCCAGCGCCTCCTCGATGCACACCACCCAGAAATCGCGGCAGCCGAGGGAGGACAGCAGCGGCACGATGCGCGAGAGGCCGAAGCCATAGGCATTCTGCTTCACCACCGCACCGAGGGTCGGGCCGCGATACTGGGCACGCACCGTGCGCCAGTTCTGCCGCACCGCGCCGAGATCGATCTCCAGCGTCGCGAGATCGGCGGTCGGCTCAGGCATCGGCGTGCTCCGACACATACAGGATGTGCGGTTCGCCCTTCACGGACCGGGCCTCCACGCCCCGCCAGCCGGCCGCCAGCAGAGCGGACTGCGTGCCGGCATCGGCGGGGACCACGAGGCGCTCCGCCCGGGACACGACGCGCGTGCCGTCGCGCACCATCACATAGCGCAGGTGGCCGCCGTAATAGGGCCGCAGCGCCCGCACCGCGAAGCCCTCGGCGAGCAGGTTGGTCCAGCTCGGCGTATTGGCCGGGGCGGAGGTCGCGAACAGGATGTGGCTTTCCGGCGCCATCGCCACACGGGCGGCGATCAGCGCCCGCTGGAGGCTGCGCCCGCGATAGGGCTGCGCCACGGACGCGCCGGCGAGCTTGGCGATCGGCGCATCGGCAGCAAGGCCCAGATGCGGGCGCGGATCGTCGTAGTCGGGAAGGGCATGCTGGAGGACGCCATAGGCGATGAGGACGTCGTCCAGGAACACGCCGATCATCCGGCCGCGGCCGGCGAGGATGCCGGCGAAGAAATCCCGGCTCTCTGGCTTCACGATTTCCGGGCGCACGGCTTCGCCGATGGCCGCCCGGTGCAGGGCGTAGATCGCATCCAGATCGCCGGCTTCGAGCGCGCGCCAGACCAGTTCGCCCGACAGACCTGCGACGGCGGCATTCATCCGGTAACCAGCTCCGCATAATTGAGCATGGCGATGGGCGGATAGATGCCCAGCGATTTGGCCACGCGCATGTTGATGACGAGGGAGAAGCGCTTCAGCGTCTCGATGGGGATGCGGCTCGGCGGGGTGCCCTGGGACAGGATCTCCACCGCCTTGGTGCCGGCCAGCTGGCCGACCGAGTAGTACCGGCTCACGAGGCCGACCAGCGCGCCGCCCTCGCGGATCGCAAGCTCGGCCGCGCCGAAGGTGGGCATGCCGGCCGCCAGCGCCGCCGGGGTCACCCGGTCATAGATGGTGCCGAGGAAGGTGTCGGGCAGCAGGTAGAGCCAATCCGCCTTGTCCGCCCGGAGCTGGGTGACCATCTGCTCCACCCCGTCCGCCGTCGGGCGGCCGCTGGCGTCGGTCTTGAACGGGCGGGCGATGACCTTCGCGCCATTGGCCTTGGCGAAGGCCTCCACCTCGCGCACGATCACCACGGAGTTCTGCTCGGTCTCCGAATAGAGGATGCCGATGGTCGAGAACTCCATGTAGGACTGCATGGCCTTCATCTGCACGTCGGTCGGCACCACGTGCACGGCGCCGGTCACGTTGCGGCCCGACGAGGCGAAGCTCGGGGCGATGCGGGCCTGCACCGGCGCGGACACCAGCGCGAACACCACCGGAATGTCGCGGATGTACTTCGGGTCCTGACTGTCATAGGGGCCGACGACGCCGAGCGTCACCGGCGTGCCCCAGGTGTAGATGAGGTCCGGCTTCAGCGTATCGAGATCGGCCAGCATGCGCGGCAGGTTGGCAATGTCGCGGCGGGCGTCGCGGGAGATGATCTCCGTCTTGAGCCCGGCCGTGTCCAGCAGGTCGCGGAAGCCGCGCTCCGCCTCGGTCTCGCCGCGGAACGTGAGCATGAGGATCTTGTAGGTGCGATCGTCGGCCGCCCGCGCGGCGCGCGGCAGCGTCAGCGCCGCTCCGGCACCCACGCCGAGGGACAGCAGAGAACGGCGATCCAGCACTGGACCTGTCATGGCACCCGAGCCTCCTTGGGAGCGGCGGCCGCGGGCCCGCGGCGCGCCGGCACGCGCCCCGATAGTATAAAGGCTGCCGCGCCCACAACCACTATGGCACCGATACTCATCATTGAAGTTACAAATCCGACACTTCCGAGCAGCAGTCCGGCGGCGGCGGGGCCGGCGGCATTGCCGCTGCGTTCCACCAGCCGGAACAGGCCGAGCACGCCGGCCGACCGGCCGCCCGGGACATGGCGGGCGCTGTCCGCCACCAGCGCCGACTGCGGCGCGATGGACATGGACTGGCCGATGCCCAGCATCATCAGCACCAGCGCCAGGATGAGCGGCGAGGAGCCGAACACGACGAGCAGC
The DNA here is from genome assembly GCF_000010525.1 of Azorhizobium caulinodans ORS 571. GTDB lineage: Bacteria > Pseudomonadota > Alphaproteobacteria > Rhizobiales > Xanthobacteraceae > Azorhizobium > Azorhizobium caulinodans. Next base: position 4,807,842 of record NC_009937.1, read on the forward strand.
GCCCCCGCCCCTGCCAGAAGGCCGCCGGTGGCCACGAAGGCGGCGCGGGCCGAGAGCCGGTCGGCGACGCTGGCGAAGACCGGCACGGCCAGCACCATGATGACCGGATAGATCATCTGAAGCCGGCCCACCGCCGCCGCGCTGTAGCCCGCGCGCTGGAGTTCCACCGGGATCAGGTAGAAGCACAGGGCGGCGAGGATGAACTTGGCCGGGAAGGCGCAGCCGAACAGCAGCGGCGCGAGGCGCGGCGCCGTCAGCGCGGCCTTGAGATCGGAGAGGGCCAAGCCCTGGCCCACCGCACGGCGCTCGGGCTTGGGCAGGCTCCAGGCGGCCAGGGCGAGCGCGATCACGGCAAGCCCCGCCGACACCAGGAAGGCAATGTTTCCGCCGAGGCGGTCATCGATCACGCCCCCGATCGGCGGGCCGCACAGCGCCGCCACCATGATGGCCCCGACGAAGACGGCGAGCCCCTCGGAGCGCTCGGATGGCGCGGATCGATCCACCACATGGCCCTGTGCCGAGACGAACACCAGGGAATAGCCTAGGGCGGAGATCACGCGGGCCGCGAGGAAGACCCAATAAGTTCCGGCAAGGCCCGCCAGCAGATAGCCGCAGGCGGCAAGGCCGGCGCCGATGACGAAGCCGGTGCGGCGGCCGAGCCATTCGGAGAAGGCGCCGAAGGGAATCTGCCCAAGCGCCACCACGGCCATGAAGACCACGATGGGCAGGCTGACGGCGAAATCGATGCTGAAAGGCACGCCCGGCGCCGCCAGCGCCTGCGTGTAGCGCGGCAGGAAGGGCCGGGAGAGTTCTTCGGCCAGCATGAAGAGGAAGAGGGCCGGCCGCACCATCGCCGCGGCGCGGTTGCCGACCACATGCATCTCGCCGACGCCGGTCTCGCTCTCGAGCCGCTTCAGCGTCTCCACCTGAGCCTCGTCACCCCGGCGCTCGGCCTCCGTCAGGGCGAATTCCTGGCGGGCGGCCAGAGCATCCATCTGGCGGTCGAGCGGGCCGACGAGATCGCGGGCGGCGGCACCGGCGGGCGGGTGGCGCGTCAGGCGGCCACGGGCGAGGTCGCGCAGCCGGCCGTCGATGGCGTCGAGCACCGTCACGCCGCCCACGCCCACCACCAGCGCGCCGAGTTCCAGCGCCATCAGCAGCGCCACGATGCCGATGAACGCGACATCGACCAGCACCGCCATGACCTGCCGGGAGAGGACCCCCGGGTCGGCCATCACGACCAGCACGGCGGCCTGCGCGCCGTCCGGACCATGGACGGGAACGCGCACCTGCGGCCAGTCGTCCCCATCCACCTTTCCGACCTCGAACAGCACCCGGCCGTCGCGGACCAACTGCATCTCGGCGATTTCGTCGTTGTCGTTCACCAGCTTCAGGAAGTGGGCCTGGACGCCGGCCAGCCGGTCCAGCGGAATATCCGCCGCCAGCGCCGTCTCGATCAGGGCCGCCGTGGCGCGCCCGACGGATTCCGCCTTGGCGAGGATGGAGGGGACGATGGTCCGCTCGGCCGCCGAACGGGCGCCGAAGGCGACCACCGCCAGCGCCGTGCAGAGCACGAGGATCATGGCCAGCGACAGCCCGGTGCGCAGGCCGATGGAGGTCCGCCCCGAGAGATGTTCGCGCAGGAGTCTCACTTGGCCTCTCCCGCGGCGGGCGCGCCCACCAGCGCGGCAGCATGGGCCCGGTCGAGCCGCCCCAGCGCCGCCTGCGCCGAAGCCGGCCATTGCGCCGGGTTGCCGGCATTGCGGAGCGCCCGGCCGACGTTGCCGGCAATCAGCAGACCTGCGAGGCCCGTGGCGAGCGCCGCCAGCAGCACCGCCGGCACGGCGAACACACGGATGTCCGCCGCGAGTTGCGCCGCGTCGCGCTGGAGGACGGCCGGATCATAGGATACCGCGACGCGGCCGATGGCGGCGCCGATGTCGTTCTCGATGCGCCGGCTGACCATGGCGGCCGCGCGCGGCGGCAGCGTCGTGCCCTGCCGGGCCGCATCCGAACTGAAGACGATCTGCCCGTGCTCGTCAGCCACATCGATGCTGCGCACGGCGGCATCGAGACCGGCCTCGCGCGCCACCAGTTCTTCCAGCGTGTGCTGGCTCGCCACCGCAATGCCGAGGCTGTTGGCCAGTTCCGCCGTGGTGGCGACGCGGGCGGCGGTCACGGTGAAGCGCTCCTCCACCGCCGCGCGATTCGCGGACAGCAGCGTGACGTATGAGAAATAGGCACCGAATGCGACGCAGGCGGCGGTGATCAGGGCAAACAGAACAGTCAGGACGGTGGCGATGCGTGTCATGGGTCCCGCAATCCCTGTCAACGCTTTACGGTGTCTGTAGCCAGTTACGATGAAAAGCCCGGCCCTGTGCAGCGTTTTTTCCATTAGGCCCAGTTTTTGCTCTGGTTTGAGCCGGGCGGGACGGCTAACGTCCGCCCCGTTTCGCCCTCATTCGTCTGCTGCATGACTTTCATCGGTCGCCTGATCCTGATCGTTTCCGCCGCCCTGCTCGCGACGCTGCTGCTCGTCGCAGCCGGGGCCTTTGTCGCGAGCGAGCGGGTGACGGCCAACATCGAGCGCGCCCGCGTCTCGCACATGCTCGGCAGCCTCAGGGCCGCGACCGAGGCGAACCTCTCCATCGGCCTCGCGCTCGACCAGATCTCCTCGCTTCAGGCGCGCATCGAGCGCGAGAATGCGGCGGACGCCGCGATCATCGCCATCGACATCTTCAACGCGCAGGAGCGGTCGGTCTCCCGCAAGTCGATCTACAGCACGGACCGCGGATCCATCGGCGAGAACGTGCCCTGGGCCTGGACGGAGCGGCTTGCCAACAACACCATCTGGTCGGTGCCCGGCCATGGCGAGACCGTCTACATCACCCGCTTCGACAACGACCTCGGCCTTGCGGGCGGCATCGCCATCACCGTCTCGGATTCGGCGCGGGACGTGCGCAACGAGCGCCTCCTGCAGGACCTGGCCTGGCACACCGGCCTCATCGCCCTCGGGACGATTGCCGTCGGCATCGTGCTGAGCCTCATCTTCAGCCACATGATCACCCGGCCGTTCCGCACCGCGACCGCCTTGCTCAAGGGCTCCGAGATCCCGGTGAGCGGCGAGGGCATGGAACATCTGGCGCAGCAGACGCGCCGCAACTGGGATCGCATGGACGTGCGGCTGGATACCGGCCTCAAGCAACTGGAGGCGCTGGACGATGCCCAGTGAGGCCAAAGCCCCCCAGTTGGGCCGCACCCGTCTCGTTACGGGCCTTGTGGCGTTCATCCTGACCTTCGCCCTCGGCGGGGCCGCCAGCCTGCTGCTGGTCAGCCAGTTCAAGACCACGGTTGAAGAGACCGCCCGGCGCGACGTCTCGGTCATCGGCGGCTCGCTCGCGCGGGCACTCGCCCAGCAGTTCGAGAAGGCCGCGCGCTTCGGCATCCCGCTGAAGCTGCTGCCGGGCGTGGAGAGCTATCTCGCCCAGACGCTGACCCAGACGCCCGGCATCACCCGCATCGTGGTGCGCGGGCCGGACGGCCGCGAGGTGCGCAGCGCCATCGGCCCGACCACGGGCACCGACACGGTGAGCGCGCCCATTCAGGTGGACGGGCTGTCGGTCGGCCTCGTGGAGGTGACCACCAGCCCGACCTCCTTCAGCGCCGGCATCGACGACACCGAATGGCGCATGCTGGGTGCCGTCGCCGGCTGCGCGCTGATGAGCGGCCTGCTGGCGGCCTGGCTCGCGGGCGGCGCCCTCAACCGCCGCCGCCAGCGCTTCGTCACGGCGCTGGAGCGCAATCTCGACGGCGATCTTGACCCCGGCCCGTATTCGGCGGCCATCGGCCGGTCGTCGGTGGCGCGCGCCTTCCATGCGCTGTCCATGGAAGCCCGGCGCATCGGTGCCAAGGTCACCGCCTTCCAGGCCTATGCGGAGGAACTCCTCGCGGTGGACTTCGATGGCCAGTTGCGGCCGGAGGTGGAGCGCATCCGCCGCGAGGCGCTGCCGGCGCCCGTCCACCTGCCGACGACCACCGACGACACCCTCTCGCCGCAGCCGAAGCGGGGCGCCTGATGCTGTTGCGCACCCGCATCACCCTGCTCGTCGCCGCTGGCTTCCTCGTGCTGCTCGGCTGCTTCGGCGCCCTGTTCTACATGCGCGACCGCATGGATGCCGAGCGTCTGTCCGCGGTGGTCATCCAGGGCCAGCAGGCGCTCTGGCGCGAGAGCGTGGAGGTGGAAGCCTCCGCCCTCGACAAGAGCCTCGATGCCTTTTCCGCCTCGCCGGAGCTGCGGGCGGCGCTGTTGGCCGGCGACCGGTCCGCCGTCGTGGCCGGTCTCAACAAGCTCGACGTGTTCAGCAGCGGCACACCGCTGATCTTTGAAGTCCTGTCCGAGGACCGTGAGGCGCTGCTGGTCCAGGGCACGCCGCAGGATCGCGGGCTGCTGGACGCCGGCAGCATGGACCGCGTGCTGACGGGCGAGCGCATCACCGGCCTGCGCCAGATCTCCGCCGACCAGATCCTCGTCGTCGCCGCCCGGCGCATCTCCCTTCCGAACGGCGACAACGTCATCCTCGTCCTCGGCCGTGATGCCCGCAGCGCCGTGACCCGCTTCGCCGGCAGCATCCATGCGGCGAGCTCGCTCCTCACGCTGCGCGGCCAGCTCGCCGCCGCCACCGACCCCAATCTCTGGCGCCAGGCCAACCTCGCCATCTCGCCCCGCCAGGCCCTGCGCGACGAGATCGCGCTGTCCGGCCGGATCTACAGCGTCACCAGCGTGCCCGTGGGCGACATCACGAACAGCACCGTCGGCGCGCTCGTGAGCATGGTCGACAACACCGAGAGCATCACCTACGCGCGCCGGGTGCGGGCCATCGGCATCACCATCGGCCTCGGTCTCGCCTTGCTCGGCATCGTCGGCCTCAATGCCTTCCTCTGGTACAGCTTCCGCCCGCTTGAGCGCGCCATCGACGTGCTCCAGGCGCTTTCGCGCGGCGACACCTCCGTCAGCCTGAACTATGCCGGCCGCGACGAGATCGGCCGCATCGCCAAGGCCCTCGTGTCCTTCCGCGCCAATGTGCAGGAACTGGCCGAGACCCGCCGCCAGCGCGAGCGTGTGCGCCGTCGCCAGGAAATGGTGATCTCGGCCGAGCTGAAGGCGCTTGCGGACGCCATCGACCCGCAGGACCGCGATCAGGTGCTCTCGCTCCTGACCGCCGACACCGACCGGGGCGAGGACGAACTGCGCCGCGTCGCCCGCGTGCTGCACGATCTCTCCCGTCGCATCGTCGAGCAGCACACCCGCCTGTCGTCCATGGTGGTTGAGCTGCGTGAGGCCCTCGTCACCAAGACCAAGCTCGCCGGCCTCCAGCAGGAACTGGAGATCGCCGCGCAGGTGCAGCTCGCCATCCTGCCGAGGGCCTTCCCGCCGCACCCGCGCATCGGCGTGCACGGCCACATGACCCCGGCCCGCGAGGTGGGCGGCGACTTCTACGATTACTTCCTCATCGACGACAGCACGCTCGGCTTCGTGGTGGCGGACGTGTCCGGAAAGGGCGTTCCGGCCGCCCTGTTCATGGCCATCTCGCGCACGCTGCTGCGGTCCACCGCCATGTTCGAGCGCTCGCCCGCGGTCAGCGTGCGGCGGCTGAACGACCTGCTGGCGCTGGAAAACGAGCAGATGCTGTTCGTGACGCTCTTCTACGGCGTCATCAATCTCGACACCGGCAAGGTGTCCTATGTGAATGCCGGCCATAACCTGCCCTACAAGATCACGCAGGCGAACGAGGTCAGCGTCGTGCCCAGCACCAAGGGCATGGCGGTCGCGGTGATGGAAGGCTTTGTCTACGAGGAGGGCGAGCTCTACCTCTCCGCGGGCGATACGCTGTTCCTCTATACGGACGGCGTGCCGGAGGCCTTCGACATCGACGAGGCGCCCTACGGCGACGAGCGTCTGGCGGAACTGCTGAAGGAGGGCGCCGCCCACTGGCCGGTGCCCGAGATGCCCGAGCGCGTGCTCCAGTCGGTGCGCGCCTTCGAGCGCGGCGCCCCGCAGGCGGACGACATCACCTGCCTGACGCTGCGCTATTTCGGCGGCAACACGCGGCGGCATACGCTCTAGAGCCTTCCGCTGGCGCGCTGGCAGCAGCGCAAGCCATGCTTCCGGAGCAGACCTCAAAGCGTTCCCGCCACAGGAAAATCAGTTTACTAACCGATCCAGTCGGCCCATGTCCGCGAGGCCGGCGTCGGGAGTGAGCCGTGTCCATCGCAGCCGTCCGCACACCGCCCTCACGGGAGATGGCGACCATTTCCGCCGTGGGAACGGCGCACTTCACCAGCCATCTGCTGCAACTGGCTTTCGCGCCGCTGTTCCTCACCATGCGTGACGATCTCGGCGTCACATTCACCGAGCTCGGCGCGCTGCTTTCCGCCTTCTATCTGGCCTCGGGCATGGGACAGGTGACGGCCGGCATCCTCGTGGACCGCTTCGGCGCCCACCGCCTGCTGCTGGCCGGCATGGCGCTCCAGGCCTCCTCCGTCGCCGCCATCGGCCTTGCGCCCACTTACGGCCTGATGCTGCCGCTTGCCTTCCTCTCCGGCCTCGGCAACGCCGTCTATCACCCGGCGGACCTGTCCATCCTCAGCCACCGCATCCGGCCCGAGCGGCTGGGCCGGGCCTTCGCGGCGCATGTGATCGCGGGCAATTTCGGATACGCGGTCTCCCCGCTCATGTCCGGCACGCTCGCCATCGCGTTCGGCTGGCGCACGGCGCTGGTGGTGATGGGCGGGGCCGCCCTCGTCGCAACCTTCGCGCTCATCGCGGTGCGGCCGGTGCTGCACAGCCCCACCATCGCCGAACAGGCCAAGGCACCGGGCGGGGTGGCCCCCATCTCCTTCGGTCAGGTGCTCACCACGCCCGTGGTGCTGCTCGCTTTCTTCTACTTCCTGCTGTCGTCCATCTCGCTGGTGGGCATCCAGAATTTCTCGATCGCCGCGCTGCAGGAGGGCTATGCCTTCACCGCCGCCATGGCGACGCTCACAATCACGGCCTATCAGCTCGCCACCGCCGCCGGCGTGGCCATCGGCGGCTATGTGGCGGACCGCTCCACCCATCACCATCGCATCGCCATGGGCGGCCTCGCCGCCGCCGCCGCCTGCGCGGCGCTGGCCAGCCTCCACCTGCCGCTGGCCCTCGCCACCACGGCGCTGGTCGTGGGCATCGGCTTTGCCAACGGCCTCACCCTGCCGTCCCGCGACGTACTGGTGCGCCGCGCCTCCCCCGCCGGGGCGACCGGCAAGGTGTTCGGCGTCGTCTATTCGGGGTTCGACATCGGCTCGCTGTTCGCGCCGCTGATCTACGGCCTGCTGATGGACCACCATCTGCCGCACGGCGTCTTCCTCACCGCCGCCGTGCCGCTGGCGCTGGGCATCGTCACCGTGCTCGGCGTGCGGCCGGGCAAGCGCTGACAGGTATGTCGCCTAAAGGGATGTGCGCCGAGGCCCGGTCCCGACCGGGCCTCGAGGTGCTTCGGGCTTATTCGCCCTTGGCCACCAGCATCTTGCCGGGATTGAGCAGGCCCGCCGGATCGAGCGCGGCCTTGATGGACGCCATCACGTCGAGGGCCACCGGATCCTTATAGTGCACGAGTTCCTCGCGCTTCAGGAAGCCGATGCCGTGCTCGGCGGAAATAGAACCCGCATAGGAGACCACGATGTCGTGGACGATGCGGTTGAAGTCTTCCCAGGTGTCCAGATAGGCCGTCTTGTCCATGCCCACGGGCTGGCTGAGATTGAAGTGCACGTTGCCATCGCCGATATGGCCGAAGGCGCAGACGCGCAGGCCCGGCATGTGCGCTTCGCATGCCGCCGTCGCCTGCTCCACGAATTCGGCCACGCGGGACACCGGCACCGAGACGTCGTGCTTGATGGAGCCGCCCTCGAACTTCTGCGCCTCTGAAAGATCCTCGCGCAGCTTCCAGAGCGCCTGCGACTGGCCTTCGCTGGCGGCGATCACCGCATCCTCCACCTCGCCGGCCTCGAAGGCCTCGGCGAGCACGCCCTCCACCATGGCGGCGAGATCATCGTCGGCCCGCGTGGAGGTGAGTTCGGCCAGCGCATAGAAAGCGTGCTGCCCCTGCAGCGCCCGCACGGCACCGGACATGTGCTTCAGCACCGTCTCCATGCCGAAATCGGGCAGGAACTCGAAGCCGGTGAGCGTGTCACCCGCGACCGCGCGGAGGCGCCGAAAGAGGGCCAGCACCTGATGCACGTCCGTGACGCCCACCAGTGCCGTGGCACGGCGGCGGGGCTTGGGGAACAGGCGCAGCACGGCGGCGGTGATGATGCCCAGCGTGCCTTCCGAGCCCACGAACAGGTTCTTCAGATCGTAGCCGGTGTTGTCCTTGCGCAGGCGCGACAGACCGTTCCACACGCGCCCGTCGGCAAGCACCACTTCCAGGCCGAGCGTCAGATCACGGGTATTTCCGTAGCGCAGAACGGCGGTACCGCCCGCATTGGTGGCGAGGTTGCCGCCGATCTGGCAGGTCCCTTCAGAAGCGATGGACAGCGGGAACAGGCAGTCCGCCGCATCCGCCGCCTGCTGGATCTGGTGGAGCGTGCAGCCGGCCTCGGCGGTCAGCGTCAGGTCGGTCGCATCGAGCGCCCGCACCTTGTTGAGGCGGCCAAGGGAGAGCAGCAGCGCGCCGAAGGGCACCTGTCCGCCCACGAGGCCGGTGTTGCCGCCCTGCGGCACGATGGGGATGCCCGCCTCCGCGCAGGTCTTCACCACGAACGCCACCTCCTCGGTGGAGCCCGGGCGCACCACGGCGGGCGTCGCACCGCGGAACAGGCCGCGCTGTTCCACCAGATAGCCTTCCATGTCGGAGGCGTCGGTGATGACGTACTGGGCGCCGATGCGCGCGGAAATCTGCGCGATCGCCGCCGTGAGGCGGTCCGCCGGCAGGAGGATGGGACGGGGGGCTGTGCTCGACATGGGCGGAAATTGCCCCAGCCGTGGGCAGCGGGCAACAGGTTTCGCGGCTTGACGGCCCGGCGGGCGAAACAGCGGCGTTCACGCTCGCGGGAGACCGGACCACAGGCCTCGATCCGGCCGTTCCGCCCCCCGGCTGCGCGAACGAAGGACCCGGCGCACAAACAAAAGGCCCCGGCTCGTAAGCCGGGGCCCGTCTTCCCCTCTTTTTAGCTCTGGAGCGAGGCCCTGCCGGGAGGTCTCCCCGCAGGACGCCGCCGCAGCCGGACCTCGGGCGGCGCCGCACGCGCCGCCGTCGGGCTCAGCTGTGGTAGGCGCGCTCGCCGTGCTCGGTGATGTCGAGACCTTCGCGCTCGCGCTCCACCGTGGCGCGCAGGCCGACGACGGCGTGCACGATGTAGTAGAGGACCGCCGAGCCGACGCCCGACCACACCAGCGTGACAACCACGGCCTTCACCTGCGCGATGACCTGGGTGGCCATGTCGTAGTCGGCCACCTTGCCGGTGGTGTAGTCGAAGATGCCGGTGCCGCCGAGCGCCGGGCTCACCACGATGCCCGTGGCAATGGCGCCGAAGATGCCGCCGATGCAGTGCACGCCGAACACGTCGAGCGAGTCGTCATAGCCGAAGGCGTTCTTCACGGTGGTGCAGAAGAAGAAGCACAGCACGCCGACGATAAGGCCGGAGACCAGCGAGCCCATGATGCCGGCGAAGCCGGCCATCGGGGTGACGGCCACGAGGCCCGCCACAGCGCCGGAGACGACGCCGAGCATGGAGGGCTTACCCTTGGCCAGCCATTCCACCACCATCCAGGAGAGGGCGGCGGCGCAGGTGGCGATGAAGGTGTTCATCATGGCCAGGGCGGTGAGGCCATTGGCTTCGAGGTTGGAGCCGGCGTTGAAGCCGAACCAGCCGACCCACAGCAGGCCGGCGCCGACCAGCGTGAGGGTGAGCGAGTGAGGCTGGAAGGCCTCCTTGCCGTAGCCGGTGCGCTTGCCGACGATCAGGCAGCCGACGAAGGCGGCGATACCGGCATTGATGTGCACCACGGTGCCGCCAGCGAAGTCGATGGCGCCGAGCTTGTAGATGTAGCCGGCATCCGCGAGCACCGCGTCGAGCGCGGACTGGGCGGCAGCCTTGCCGCCAGCGTCAGCGGCGGCGAGCGCCTTGGCAGCGGCATCCACCGCGTCCGGGCCGGCCCAGTACCACACCATGTGGGCCATCGGGAAATAGATGAAGGTGACCCACAGCGGCACGAACAGCACGATGGCCGAGAACTTCACGCGCTCCGCGAAGGCGCCGAAGATGAGGGCCGGCGTGATCATGGCGAAGGTCATCTGGAACGCGATGAACGCGAATTCCGGAATGTTGACGCCCACCGAGAAGGTGCCGGTGCCGCTGTCCGGCGTGATGCCGGCGAGGAAGGCCTTGGAGAAGCCGCCGACGAAGTCGGAGCCGCCGGTGAAGGCCAGCGAATAGCCGTAGAGCACCCACAGGATGCCGACGACGGACACGGTGTAGAACACCTGCATCAGCACCGAGAGCATGTTCTTGGTGCGCACGAGGCCGCCGTAGAACAGGGCGAGGCCGGGGACCGACATCATCAGCACGAGGGCGGCCGAGACCAGCATCCAGGCGGTATCGCCCTTATTGATCGGGATGGCCGCGGCTGCCGCGGGCGCGTCCGCGGCGGGCGCCGCCGTCTGGGCCAGCACCGGCAGGGCGAGTGCCGAGGCCGCAAGGAGCGTGGGAAGACCCACGCGGGACCACGTCTTGACGTTCATGGAAAATGGCTCCGTGAAATGAGAGATGGCTCAGAGCGCGTCGGCGTCGGTCTCGCCGGTGCGGATGCGCACGGCGTGGTCGATCTGGAAGACGAAGATCTTTCCGTCGCCGATCTGGCCGGTCTTGGCGGAGGCGGTGATGGCCTCGACAACCTTGGCAACCTGGTCGGAGGGCACCGCGACCTCGATCTTGAGCTTCGGCAGGAAGCTCACGGCATATTCGGCGCCGCGATAGATCTCGGTGTGGCCCTTCTGCCGCCCGTAGCCTTTCACTTCCGTCACGGTGAGCCCGTGGACACCGATGCCAGTGAGGGCATCGCGCACCTCTTCCAGCTTGAACGGCTTTATGATGGCCATCACGATCTTCATGGATCGGTCCCTATCCCCTTGATGCCCCCTGATCCGTCGGATCCGGCCGGCGTTTCTCTCGGGCTCCGACACGTGGAGACGGGGAATTCCCCGGCGCGTCAGGCAAGCCTCGGGGACAGGGAATCAAGGAGCGTGCCAAATGCTGCAAAGCGGCAAGGGTGCGTGCTTATTTTCTCGCCAGCGCGCGCAAAACGGCGGGTTCGCCCCGCCTTTGCCAATTTTCATGCCTTAAAAATAGGCGAACTGGCCAATAAGTGGGCGATCAGGACTCCAGAACCCGCATCAGGCCTTCCTGAACCGCCGACGCGACCAGCTTGCCGTCGCGGCTATAGATCTCGCCGCGGCAGAATCCGCGCGCCCCTTGGGCCGATGGGCTGTCCTGGATGTAGAGGAGCCAGTCGTCGGCGCGAAACGGCCGGTGGAACCATAGAGCGTGGTCGAGGCTCGCCACCTGCATGTCGGCGTCGAACACCGAGCGCCCGTGCGGCACCAGCGCCGCCTGGAGCAGCGAGAGGTCGGAGGCATAGGCCAGCACCGCCTGATGGATGCCCACGTCGTCCGGGAGGGCGCCACGGGTCCGGAACCAGATGCCCGGCCGCGCCTCCTGCTCCTTGCCCGCAAGGAAGGACGGGGAAAGGCCGACCGGCTTCACCTCCAGCGGCCGCAGCGCCATCCAGTCGCGCTTGGCGGCGGCGGGGAAACGGGCCACGAGCTTCTCGCGCCATTGCTCGTCGGAGGGCGAGGCCTCGGGCGGCGGCACGTCCGGCATGCGGCTCTGGTGCTCGATGCCCTCCTCCGGAACCTGGAAGGAGACGGCCATGGAATAGATGGCGCGGCCGTGCTGGATGGCCACCACGCGGCGGGTGGTGAAGCTCTTGCCGTCGCGGATGCGGTCCACTTCATAGATGATCGGCACGGTGGGATCGCCGCCGAGCAGAAAATAAGCGTGGAGGGAATGGGGCTTGCGCGTCTCGTCCACGGTGCGCTGGGCAGCCACGAGCGCCTGCGCCACCACCTGGCCGCCGAACACCCGGCCGCCGCCGGGGGAACCACTGCGACCCCGGAACAGATTGATCTCCAGGGGCTCGAGATCGAGGATGGCGCGCAGGGTTTCGACGTCGGACATGGGATTGGCGAAGCTCGGACGGAACGAAGCAGGATGGCGAACGAGCCACGCCGTGGACTGGTCCGTCAAGAGCGTGGCGCGTAAAGGGTGCAGTCAGACGATGACGGGCAACCCTGTCGAGGAGTTCGGATATGGGTAAGGACGCACGGCCTGAGGCTGCCGACGTGGTGATCGCGGGCGGAGGGCTTGCGGGCCTCAGCCTCGCTCTGGCGCTGAAAGACGGGCTCGGGCCGGATGCGGCCATCACCGTCTATGATCCCGGCTTCGGCAAGCCGCTCACCGGCGACCGCCGCTGCTCGGCCATCGCCGCCGGCGCGCGCCGCCTGCTGACCGTGCTCGGCGTCTGGGACGAGGTGGCCCCCGAGGCCCAGCCCATGAAGACCATGGTGGTGACCGACAGCCGCACCCGCGACGTCGCCCGCCCGGTCTTCCTCACCTTCGACGGCGACGTGGAGCCCGGCGAGCCCTTCGCCTACATGGTGCCCAATGCCGTGCTCCAGCAGGCGCTGACCGATGCCGCCGGACGCGCGGGCATCGACATGCGCGCCGCACCCGTTTCGGATTTCGCCACCGACCGGTCCGGCGTCACCGTCACCGGCGGCGACGGGGCCGTGCTGCGGGCCTCTCTGCTGGTGGCGTGCGACGGCTCGAAGTCCCGCCTGCGCAGCCTTGCCGGCATCACCTCCACGTCATGGGCCTACGGCCAGTCGGCCATCACCTTCACGGTCGAGCACGAGCGCCCGCACCTGGGCGAAGCGGTGGAGCACTTCCTGCCGCCGGGCCCGTTCGCCACCCTGCCGCTGCCGGGCAACCGCGCCTCCATCGTCTGGACCGAGCGCACCGAGGACGCCAAGCGCTACGCCGAGCTGCCGGACTACCGCTTCCAGGAAGAACTGGAGCAGCGCTTCGGCCACAAGCTCGGCTGGGTGAAGCTGGAGACGAAGCCGCAGGTCTATCCGCTCGGCTTTGCCATGGCCCGCAGCTTCATCGGCGAGCGCTTCGCCCTTGTCGGCGACGCGGCCCATCTCATCCACCCCATCGCCGGACAGGGCCTCAACATGGGCCTGCGCGACGTGGCGGCGCTGGCCGAGGCGGTGACGGACGCCGCCCGCGTCGGCCTCGACTTCGCCTCGCCCCAGGTGCTGGAGCGCTACCAGCGCTGGCGGCGCTTCGACACGCTGGCCATGGGAGTGGCCACGGACACGCTGAACAAGCTGTTCTCCAACCAGTCCGACGCCCTGCGCATCATCCGCGACGTGGGCCTCGGCCTTGTGGACCGCATGCCGAAGCTGAAAGGCCTCTTCATCCGCGATGCCGCGGGCCTCACCGGCGCCGTGCCGAAGCTCCTGCGCGGACAGGCGCTGTGAGGGGCAAAGGCGGTTGTTGTGGTACTAAAAAATAGTACTATATGATCCGTGAAGAAGCGCCACCTGGCCACGCTTGAGCTGATCTTTTCGCATCCGGTGAGCGGCTCCGTCCGCTGGTCGGATGTCGTGGCTCTGTTTCAAGCGCTGGGCGCCGAGGTGAGCGAGCGGGAAGGGTCGCGTGTGGGCGTGGTGCTGTTCGGCGAAGTGCGGGTGTTTCACCGTCCACACCCTTCGCCCAACACGGACAAGGGCGCCGTCGCCAGCATTCGCAAGTGGCTCGACGAACACGGAGTTCGGCCATGATGAACATCATCGAGATCGACGGCGAAAAGGCCGTGGTGGCCTTCGATCCGGACATCCGGATGTTCCGGGGGGAGTTCGTCGGGTTGAACGGTGGGGCCGATTTCTACGCCGAGACCGTTGAGCAGTTGTACGAGGAGGGGCGCACGTCGCTCGCCGCTTTCCTCGCGCTCTGTGCCGAGAAGGGGATCGCGCCACGGCGTACCTTCTCGGGCCGCTTCAACGTGCGGCTGGACCCTGCCGACCATGAGGCCGCCGTGGTGGCCGCCTCCGCTCAGGGAAAGAGCCTGAATGAGTGGGTTGCCGCCGCGATTCGTGACGCGGCGGACAATGCAGCCTGAAATGCTGGCGGGGCCGTGATGACCCGGCCCGCCGGAGCCTCAGCCCTTGATCTCGCTCTCGTCGAGGCGGCGGGCCTCGTCGGCCAGCATGATCGGGATGCCGTCGCGGATGGGATAGGCGAGACGGGCGGAGCGGGAAATCAGCTCCTGCCGGGCGCGGTCATAGTCCAGCGGGCCCTTGGTGACGGGGCAGACGAGAATCTCAAGGAGCTTCGGGTCGACATCCTGTCCGGGGCGCTGGGCTTGGGTCATCACGCGGGTCCTCGTCTGGCGCGGCGCGGGTGCGTCGCGGGCGCACCATATCCAGCCGGGCCATGGCCTCCAAGGGCTTTTGGCGGGCGCGGCGGCGTCCTTCACTTTCCGCAATGGATCCCATAACCACTTCTCGCTTTTGCCGCCGCCTGTCGGCGTGTAGGTCGTGGCGGCCGGGAGTTCGCCCGGCGGGTTCTCGCCATGTCCTCGCGCGTCACGCTCGGTTTCCTGCTCGGCTTCATTGGCGTCGTGATCTTCGGCGCCACGGTGCCGGCGACGCGGCTGGCCCTGAACGGGCTCGATCCCTTCTTCATCACCTTCGGGCGGGCGGCGCTCGCGGGCCTCATGGCGGGCGCGCTGCTGCTGGTCCGCCGCCGCGTGCCCTGGCTCGGGCGGAAGGGGGCGTTCCGCGACCTGCTGCTGGTGGTCGCGAGCCTGATGTTCGGCTTCCCGCTGCTCATGGCCTTCGGCATGCAGACGGTGCCGGCGAGCCACGCGGGCGTGGTGCTGGGCCTCCTGCCCATCGCCACCACCTTCGGCGCCATGGTGTTCTCCGGCGAGCGGCCGAGCCCGCTCTTCCTCGCCTTCAGCCTGCTGGGGGCCGGTCTCGTCGTGGTGTTCGCCGCCCGCAACGGCGGTATGGACCGTTTCGGTGCGGGCGATCTGCTGCTGCTGGGCTCGGTGGTGGCCTGCGGCATCGGCTATCCGGTGAGCGCGCGGCTCGCCCGCTTCATGCAGGGCTGGGAGGTGATCGCCTGGGCGCTGGTCATCGCGCTGCCCATCACGCTGCCGGCGGCGCTCCTCTTCCTGCCCCGCGAATTCGCGGCGGTGCCGACACCGGCCTGGCTGGGCTTCCTCTATGTGGCCGCCATGAGCCAGTTCATCGGCTTCTTCTTCTGGAACGCCGGGCTCGCCATGGGCGGCGTCGCCCGCGTGGCGCAGGTCCAGCTTCTCCAGACCTTCGTCACCATTGCCCTCGCCTGGCCCATCAATGGCGAGCCGCTGGACCTTGAGACGGTGATGTTCGCCGTCGCCGTGGTGGCCGTGGTCGTGCTCGGCCGCAAGGCCAAGGTCGGCGGCGCCCCGGCACCGGCCGAATAGGGAATGCCGGGTCGCGGATGGAACCGGACCCGGCGTCGGCCTTCAGTCGTCGAGACCCAGCGAAGGGGCGGCGCGGCGCTCCAGCACGCCCCGGATGGCTTCCACCATCTCCTCTTCCTTCACCGAGAACTGCGCCGGGCGGGCGGCGCGGTATTCGGCGTGGTCGGCGATATCGGCGGCGATGCGGGCGCCTTCCACCAGATCCTTGATCTGGACCTCGCCCGCGTCCTTCTCGTTGGAGCCCTGGATGATGACGGCCGGCGCATTGCGCTTGTCGGCATACTTCATCTGCGCCTTCATGCCCGAGCCGCCGAGATACATTTCGGCGCGGATGCCGTTGGCGCGCAGCTTCGCCACCATGGCCATGTAATCGGCGGCGCGGTCGCGATCCATCACCAGCACCACCACGGGGCCGATCTCGGCCAGCGTCTCCATCTTGCCGAGGTGGGCCAGCGCGTGCAGCAGGCGGGAGACGCCGATGGAGAAGCCGGTGGCCGGCACCGGCTCGCCCCGGAAGCGCGCCACGAGGCCATCATAGCGCCCGCCACCCGCCACCGAGCCGAAGCGCACGGGGCGGCCCTTCTCGTCCTTCACCTCGAAGGTGAGTTCGGCCTCATAGACGGGGCCGGTGTAATATTCGAGGCCGCGCACGACAGAGGGGTCGATGACGATGCGGCCGTCGTCATAGCCGGCGGCGGCGACCAGGGCCGCGATCTCGCGCAGCTCCGCAAGGCCCGCTTTGCCGGCCTCGCTCTCGCCCACCACGGCGTCGAGCTTCGCCAGGCCCGCCGTGCCCGTGCCGGCCTCCACGAAGGCGATCACCCGGTCGATGGCGGCGCTCTCCAGCCCCGCACCCTTGGTGAAGTCGCCGCTCTTGGCTTCCGGATTCTCCCAGCGGCCAGCGCCGAGCAGGTCGCGCACGCCGGCAGGGCCGATCTTGTCCAGCTTGTCGATAGCGCGCAGCACGGTGAGGCGGCGGCCGGCATTCTCAGCGCCGCCGAGGCCGATGGCCTCCAGCACGCCGTCGAGCACCTTGCGGTTGTTGATCTTGATGACGTAGTCGCCGCGCGCAATGCCCACCGCATCCAGCGTATCGGCGGCCATCATGCAGATCTCCGCATCCGCCGCCACCGACGGGGCGCCCACCGTGTCGGCGTCGAACTGCATGAACTGGCGGAAGCGGCCGGGGCCGGGCTTCTCGTTCCGGAACACATAGCCGTTGCGATAGGAGCGATAGGGCTTGGGCAGCGCGTCGAAATGCTCGGCCACATAGCGGGCCAGCGGGGCGGTCAGGTCATAGCGCAGCGACAGCCACTGGTCGTCATCGTCCTGGAAGGAGAAGACGCCCTCGTTCGGCCGGTCCTGATCGGGCAGGAACTTGCCCAGCGCGTCCGTATATTCGATGGCGGGCGTCTCCAGCGCCTCGAAGCCATAGAGCTCATAGACGGCGCGGATCTTCTCCAGCATGGCGCGGGTGGCGACGAGTTCCGCCCCCGTGCGATCCACGAGACCGCGCGGCAGGCGCGCCTTCGGCTTGGTGTCGGTGGCCATGGGAAAAGCCTGTTCTTCTTGAAATCTGAAGGGGTCTCGCGACCGTTAGGGGCCTCTTAGAGGAGCCTCGGCTGGGTCGCAAGTTTGGGGGACGGTGCGCCGTCCGCCAGATGGATGGCATCGCCCGGCGCGATGCGCCCGCCGGTGAGCACCTTGGCATAGATGCCGCAGTCGGTATGGCCATAGGCCTTGACGAGGCCCTTCACCACGTTGAGGTCGCGGGCCGCCGTGTCCGGATTGACGCTGGTGGCGGCGCAGCGCTCCGTGCGCTTGAGCACCTGGAGCCGCACGTCCGGGCCGATAGCGATGACGCGGCCGACCATGTCGAGTTCCGCCCCCGCCTCCCAGCCGTCGAGAATGAGGTTCATGCGGAAGCGGCGCGGGTCCACCTCCGCGCCCATGCGCTTGGAGAGATCGCGCACGGTGGCGAGGTTCAGCAGGGAGACGAACCCGGCCCTGAGCGAATCCGTGAAGCGGTGGCCGGCGGGCGAGGTCAGCACCCGCAGCGGCCCGCGCGCATCGCGCCCCATGTAAGCGGTGAAGAAGGCTTCGATGGCGGCCCGGCCCTCAACCGTCGAGAGGTCGCCGGATGCGCGCACCGCGCCGTCCTGCGAGACGGTGAGCGTCGAGGTCGCTTCATCATAGCGGGTGTCGAGGGCAGCCAGCGCTTCGTCGCGCATCAGCACGAGAAAGGCGGTCTTCTGCTTGTATTCGGGGGTCGCGGGATCGAAGCCGCTCGGCCCGTTCTCGACGGCATGGACCCGGTCGCCGGGAAACCACGTGCCGGCCTCCAGCGCGACGCTCTCCAGCGCCTCGTGGGAGAGCCCCTTCACGGGATAGCGGTGGATGGCGACAAGCTGGGCGGAAGCCATGGGCGCGGTCCTCTCGGCAGAGTTGGCCGTGGGTCGCACCGCCGCGGCGCGCGGTCAAGCCGGGACGGCGCAGTTCCGCCATGCGCCCGGCCGCCTATGATGGCGGCAAGAACAACGGAGGACCGCCCATGACAACCGCCGCTCCCACCGTGCGCGATCCTGCCTTCGAGGCACGGGTGCGCGAGAGCTTCGCCCGCCAGCCCTTCATGGCCACCATGGGAGCCTGCCTCGGCACGGTCGCCCCGGGCCGGGTGGAGGTGGTGCTGCCCTACGCGGAAGGCGTGACGCAGCAGCTCGGCTATTTCCACGGCGGGGCCATCGGTGCCATCGCCGATACGGCGGGCGGCTATGCGGCCTTCACGCTCTTTCCGGCGGGCTCCACCGTGCTGACGGTGGAGTACAAGATCAACATCATGGCGCCCGGAAAGGGCGAGCGCCTGGTGGCGGTGGGCGAAGTCGTCCGCTCGGGCCGCACCCTCACCATCGTGCGGGTGGACGTCCATGCGGAGACCGCCGGCGCCCGCACCCACTGCGCCACCGCCACGCAGACGCTGATGTGCCTTGAGGGGCGCAGCGACAGCCGCTGAGGCGCCATGGACCGGCGACAGGCAAGCCAGGGACAAGGGTGTCCGCCCTAGATTGCGCCGACCGAATGCCGGGATGGTGGCACCGCGCTTCGGCCTCACACGGCATGATCCAGGGAGGAGCCGATGCCGAGCGCTCCCCATTCCCCTTTCGCCCTCCGGCGGCGCGTGCGCCGCTTCGGCACCCTGCCGTGGTGTGCCGGCCTTGCTCTCGTCAGCATTCTGACCGCGAGCCCGGTGCTGGCGCAGGACATCACCTTCACCGCCACCGGAGCGCCGCAGCCTTATACCATCGCCAATGTCCAGCCGGACGTGCGGGGCCTCGCGCCCGGCATGGGCGAGGCCGAGGCGCGGGCGGCGCTGGCCAAGGCCTATCCTGCCTCCCGCATCGAGGCGACGAAGGCGACCATCACCTATCTGAGCGACGGGGTGGCCTTCCGCTCCCGTCCGGTGCTCACCCAGATGACCGCTCAGGCCTCGGGCCCGGGCACGCAGGAGGAGGTGACCCTGAGCTTCGGCCTGCCGACCACCGGAAGCCCGCTGCTCGGCATCCAGCGCCGGGTGGATTTCGGCAGTTCGGCCGCCGCACCGCAGGTGGCGCCCCTCGTCGGCCAGCTCATCGAGAAATACGGCCCGCCCTCGTTTCGCAGGGGCGAGGAGGCGGCACCCGTCCAGTCGCTCATCTGGGTGTTCGGGACCGGCAAGGTGCAGCCCTGCGGCACCAAGGCGCCGTGTCCGGCGGTCTCCGCCACCTTCGCCATCGGCCGGCTCGACAGCTATCGCGCGGCGGTGGAGGAGAAGCAGGACCTGCTCATTCAGGTGGACCTGATCGTGCAGGCCGGGGGACGGGTCCGCAGCTTCAAGACCACGCTCGCGGACAATCGCGGCGCCGTGGCGAGCTATGAGGCGGCCCAGAGCCAGATCGTCGCGGCAGTGGACGCCCGCGCCGCGCGACAGGGCACGGCACCGGAGACGCCGAAGTTCTGATCGGTCTCGACAGGTCCGTTCCGAGGTGCTCCAAGGGCGGCCTCTCCCTGTGTCCACCGGTCCCACATGCGCTTTCCCGTTCCCCTCGTGCCTGCCCGCCTCGTGCGCCGCTACAAGCGCTTTCTCGCCGATGCGGTGCTGGAGGACGGCACGGAACTGACCGCTCATGTGGCCAATTCCGGCGCCATGCTGGGCCTCATGGCCCCCGGCGCCCGCGTCTGGCTCGCCCCAAAGAGCGGCAAGACCGCCAAGCTGCCCTATGGCTGGGAACTGGTGGAGGCCGATCTCGGCGCCGGCCCGGAGCTGGTGGGCGTCAACACCATGCATCCCAACGTGCTAGTCGCCGAGGCCATCGCGGCGGGCAAGGTGCCGGAGCTCGCCGGCTATGCCCGCATGCGGCGCGAGGTGAAATATGGCGTCAACAGCCGCATCGACATCCTGCTGGAAGACGATGACCGGCCGCCCTGCTTCGTCGAGGTGAAGAATGTCCACCTCATGCGGGCACCGGGCCATGCGGAATTTCCCGACTGCGCCACCGCGCGCGGCGCCAAGCATCTGGCGGAACTGGCCGCCGAGGTGAAAGCCGGTCACAGGGCGGTGATGGTCTATCTCAGCCAGATCGCCTCGGCCCGCGACATCCGCCTCGCCCGCGATCTCGATCCCGCCTATGGCCGCGCCTTCGATCTCGCCCGCACGGCGGGGGTCGAAGCCATCGGCCTCGTCTGCCGCATCGACGCGCAGGGCATCGAGGTGACCGGCACCATCCCCATGCTGGGGTGAGGCCCGGTCCGGGTGGCCCGCCGGATTCCGCCCTTTCCCGCGCGCGGCCTGCCTGCTAGAAGCCCGCCATGGCTTTTCTGATGCCCTTTGGGACCGCAACCTTTGTCGCGATAGCGCGAATTAGTCGCCCGGCGCCCTGCCGCCGCGCCTGAGCGCGCGCGGGGTCTGCCGGGCTGTGACGCATGCGACCGAAACGATCCCCATTCCGAGCCCGATCCAAATGACCGACAAGACGCCGTCCGACGCCGTGGACTATTCGCAGACCCTGTTCCTGCCGCAGACCGACTTCCCCATGCGGGCCGGCCTGCCGAAGAAGGAGCCGGAACTGCTGGAGCGCTGGGCCCGCCTCGACCTCTACCAGCGCCTGCGCGAGGTGGGCCGTGGCCGTCCGCGCTTCGTGCTGCACGACGGCCCGCCCTATGCCAACGGCAACATCCACATCGGCCACGCGCTGAACAAGATCCTCAAGGACGTGGTCACGCGCTCCCAGCAGATGCTGGGCTATGACAGCAATTACGTGCCCGGCTGGGACTGCCACGGCCTGCCCATCGAGTGGAAGATCGAGGAAGAGAACTACCGCAAGAAGGGCAAGGCCAAGCCGGACCTCAGCGACAGCGCGGCCATGATTGCCTTCCGCCAGGAATGCCGGGCCTATGCCGAGCACTGGCTGGACGCGCAGCGCACCGAGTTCAAGCGCCTCGGCGTCGAGGGCGACTGGGACCACCCCTACGCCACCATGAGCTTTGCGGCCGAAGCGCAGATCTCCCGCGAGATCATGAAGTTCGCCGCCAACGGCCTGCTCTATCGCGGCTCCAAGCCCGTCATGTGGTCGGTGGTCGAGAAGACCGCGCTGGCCGAGGCCGAGGTGGAGTATCACGACCACACCAGCGACACGGTGTGGGTGAAGTTCCCGGTTCAGGGTGGCGAACTCTCCGCCGTCAGCATCGTCATCTGGACCACCACCCCGTGGACCATCCCCGGCAACCGGGCCATCTCCTTCTCGTCCAAGATCGCCTATGGCCTTTACGAGGTCACGGAGGCGGCTGCGGACAACTGGGCCAAGGTGGGCGACAAGCTGATCCTCGCCGACAAGCTGGCCGAGGAAGTCTTCAAGTCCGCCCGCGTCGCAGCTTTCAAGCGTCTTGACGCTGTGCCGGCTGAGGTACTCGCGGGCCTCACCACCGCCCATCCCCTCGCGAACCTCGATCTCGGTGGTTACGACTTCCAAGTCCCCATGCTTGACGGGGACCATGTCACCGACGACGCGGGCACGGGCTTCGTCCACACCGCGCCGGGCCACGGCCGCGAGGACTTCGAGATCTGGACGCAGAACCGCCGCTGGCTGGAAGAGCGGGGCATCAACCCGGCCATCCCTTATACGGTGGATGAGGACAGCCTCTACACGGTCCAGGCGCCCGGCTTCGAAGGCAAGCGCGTCATCACCGAGAAGGGCGAGAAGGGCGACGCCAACCAGGCGGTCATCGATGCGCTCGTCGCCGCCGGCAACCTGCTCGCGCGCGGCCGCCTGAAGCACCAGTATCCGCACTCCTGGCGCTCCAAGAAGCCGGTCATCTTCCGCAATACGCCGCAATGGTTCATCGCCATGGACCAGGACATCCGGCAGGCGGACGGCAAGGCCGCGCCGCGCCCGGCGACCCTGCCCGGCAACGAGCCGGACACCCTGCGCGCCCGCGCGCTCGCCGGCATCAAGACCGTCGAGTGGGTGCCCGAGAGCGGCGAGAACCGCATCACCGGCATGATCGCCAACCGCCCGGACTGGGTGGTTTCGCGCCAGCGCGCCTGGGGCGTGCCGATCACCGTCTTCGTCCGCCCGCTGAACGATGGCTCGGTGGAGATCCTGCGCGACGAGGCGGTGAACGCCCGCATCGCGCAGGCCTTCGAGGCCGAGGGCGCCGACGCCTGGTACAAGGAGGGCGCCCGCGCCCGCTTCCTCGGAGAGCATGCGTCCGGGGACTGGGTGAAGGTGGACGACGTCCTCGACGTCTGGTTCGACAGTGGCTCCACCCATACTTTCACGCTGGAAGTGCGGCCCGACCTCAAGGCCGACCGGCCGCCGAACGGGCCGGACCGGGTGATGTATCTGGAAGGCTCGGACCAGCACCGCGGCTGGTTCCATTCCTCCCTGCTGGAGAGCTGCGGCACCCGCGGCCGTCCGCCCTATGACGCCGTGCTCACCCACGGCTTCGTGCTGGACGAGGACGGGCGCAAGATGTCCAAGTCGCTGGGCAACGTGGTCGCCCCGCAGACGGTCATCAAGGATTCCGGCGCCGACATCCTGCGCCTGTGGGTCTGCGCCTCGGACTATTCCGACGACCTGCGCATCGGCCCGGAAATCCTCAAGACCACCGCCGACACCTATCGCAAGCTGCGCAACACCATCCGCTGGCTGCTCGGCTCGCTGCACCATTACCAGCCGTCCGAGCGCGTGGCCGTCGCCGACATGCCGGCGCTGGAAAAGCTCATCCTGCACCGCCTGTGGGAGCTGGATGGCCAGATCCGCGAGGCTTATGTCGCCTTCGACTACAAGCGGGTGAACGCGCTCCTGACCAACTTCATGACGACGGAGCTCTCCGCCTTCTATTTCGACGTCCGCAAGGACGCGCTCTATTGCGATCCGCTGTCGTCGCTGACGCGCCGGGCCTGCCTCACCGTGCTGGACGAGGTGTTCAACCGCCTCGTCACCTGGCTCGCGCCCATCCTGCCCTTCACCTGCGAGGAAGCCTTCCTCGCCCGCACCGGCTCGCAGGATGGCTCGGTGCATCTCCTCACCTTCCCGGAGACGCCGGAGAGCTGGCGCGACGGGGCGCTGGCGGAGCAGTGGCGCAAGATCCGGCTCGTCCGCCGCGTCGTGCTCGGTGCGCTGGAAGTGGAGCGCGCAGCCAAGCGCATCGGCTCCTCGCTCGAGGCCGCCCCGGTCATCCATGTGACCGATGCGGAACTGGCGGCTGCCCTTGAGGGCGTGGACCTCGCCGAAGTGTGCATCACCTCCGATGCCAGCCTCCTCACCAGCGAGGCCCCGGCGGACGCCTTCCGCCTCGATGAGGTGCCGGGCGTTGCGGTGGTCTTCGCCCGGGCCGAGGGCCGCAAGTGCGCCCGCTCGTGGAAGGTCTCGCCCGAGGTCGGCAGCGATCCCGAGTATCCCGATGTCACCCCCCGCGACGCGCAGGCGCTGCGGGAGCTGAAGGCCCGCGCGGCGGCGGAGTGAGGCGCATGTCCCCCATCCGGCTCGGCCTCCTTACGGCACTGCTCGCTCTGGTCCTCGATCAGGCGAGCAAGACCGCCGTTCTGAGCTGGTCGGCCAGTTGGGGCGAGCCGCTGAAGGTCATCACCCCCTTCATGGACTTCGTGGCGATCTGGAACACCGGCATCAGCTACGGCCTCTTTCCGCAAGGTGAGACCGGGCGCTGGGTGCTGGTGGCGGTCAAGATCGCCGCCGCCATCGGCTTTGCGGTGTGGCTCGCCCGCACCCCCCGCCGGCTGGAAGCCTTCGGCCTCGGCCTGCTCATCGGCGGGGCGCTCGGCAATGCGGTGGACCGGGTGGTCTATGGCGGGGTGTTCGACTTCATCTCCCTGCACGCCGGCGACTTCCGCTGGTACGTCTTCAACGTGGCCGACATTGCCGTCGTTGTGGGCGTCGTCATCCTTCTTTATGATGCGCTCTTCGCCCGCGCCTCAAATTCGCCGCCCTCGGAGGGCAGCCCTAAAGGCAACCTCTGATCTGTCCCGACCAAACGTCAACTGACGTTGCGTGAGCGGATGAAGGAGAGAGCGGTTGGACCGGAAACACGGGAAAGGACCCATGCGGAACACCATGAGACGGTCGCTCCAGACCTCCAGGATGCGTGCGTTCCTCCTTGCCGCATCCGCGCTGGCCGCAACGCCGGCCCTGTTTGCCGCGGCGCCCGCCGCCGCCCAGACGGCGAATCAGCTGCCGCAGTCCCAGGATGGCACCCTGATGAACAGCATCATGGGCGCCATCGGCATCGGCGGCGATACCAGGCCGTCCATCGACTATCGCGAGCGCGCCCCGCTGGTGGTGCCGCCCTCAGCCGCGAATGGCGAATTGCCGCAGCCGCAGGCGCCGGCCTCCACGAAGCTCAACAACTGGCCGAAGGACCCCGACATGGCGCGGGCCGAGAAGGCCAACGCCGTCGATAACAGCCCGGCCCAGCGCTACGAGGACAAGCGCGACGTGCTGCTGCCGAGCGAGCTGAACAAGGGCCGCAAGGCCAATGCCGGCAAGCTGGACGGCCCGGCCCAGCGCTATGAGGACAAGCGCGACGTGCTCTCCCCGAGCGAACTCGGCTTCAAGTCCTGGTTCGGCATCACGCCGTCCGACCAGAAGCCGATGGTGTTCACCGGCGAGCCCACCCGCGAGAGCCTGACGCAGCCGCCCACCGGCTATCAGACCCCCGCCCCCAACGCCCCCTACGGCGTGGTGGAGAAGAAGAACGAGCCGTTCAAATTCCCCACCCTGTTCGACCGCAATTGATCCGCGGGCGCGAACGTCTTCTCCCTTTTCCCGCCGCCCGGCATCCCGGGCGGCGTCTTCGCTCAAGGCTTGGCTGCGCAGATACCCATGCGCGGCCCGCGCCGGTGAGGTGCGCTGCGCGGCCCACCGTGATGCCCGCGCCATCAAAAGCCCGCGACACCTGCCCCGCCCCCGCTGCGAACGCCGCCCCCTTCAGGCACACTGACGCACGGTCTGCCTTGGCGCGTGCCGGGCGACATCCTATCTCTCATCGATGCGCGCCCGCCGGGACGCGCCGTGGAACCGCCCCGTGAACGTGAGACGCCTTGCCATGGTCGCCATTCTCGCCGCCGCCGGAGCCGCAGCCGCGGTCTCCCCTGCCCCCGCCGCAGGGCCGGACGTGGCGCAGTTCGAACTCGCCAACGGCATGAAGGTGATGGTCATTCCCGATCACCGCACGCCGGTCGTCACCCACATGGTCTGGTATCAGGTGGGGTCGGCGGACGAGCAGCCGGGCAAGTCGGGCATCGCCCACTTCCTCGAGCATCTGATGTTCAAGGGCACCGAGAAGAACGCCCCCGGCGTCTTCTCCGCCGAGGTGGCGCGGCTGGGCGGGCAGGAGAATGCCTTCACCTCCACCGACTACACCGCCTATTTCCAGCGCGTGGCCAAGGATCACCTCAAGAAGGTGATGGCCTTCGAGGCCGACCGCATGACCGGCCTCGTGCTCACCGACGAGGTGGTGCTGCCCGAGCGCGACGTGGTGCTCGAAGAGCGCCGCATGCGCACGGACAACGACCCCTCCGCCCGCCTCGGCGAGGCCATGCAGGCGGCGACCTATGTCAACCATCCCTACCAGCACCCGATCATCGGCTGGGAGCACGAGATCAAGCAGCTGAACCGGGAGGACGCCCTCGCCTTCTACCGGCGCTATTACGCCCCCAACAATGCCGTGCTGGTGGTGGCGGGCGACGTGGAGCCCGCGCAGGTGAAGGCGCTGGCCGAGGAGACCTATGGCAAGGTCGCCCGCGCCGACACGCCCAAGCGCAACCGCCCGCAGGAGCCCGAGCCGCAGGTGCACCGCCGCCTCTCGCTGAGCGACGCCCGCGTGGCGCAGCCGGTGCTCCAGCGCTCCTATCTCGTGCCGTCCTACCGCACCGCCAAGGGCAATGAAGCGGACGTTCTGGACGTGCTGGCCCAGATCCTCGGCGGCGGCCAGACCGGCCGGCTCTACCGCACGCTGGTGGTGGAGAAGGGCCTCGCCGCCGGTGCCGGCGCCTGGTACCAGGGCACGGCCTATGACGAGACCCGCTTCGGCTTCTCGGCCTCCCCCCGCCCCGGCGTGACGCTGGAGCAGCTGGAAGCCGCCCTCGACGAGGTGATCGCGAAGATCGCCGCCGAGGGTCCGGACGAGCTGGAGCTCGCCCGCGCCAAGACCCGCCTCACGGCGGACGCCATCTATGCCCGCGACAATCAGGCGACGCTTGCCCGCATCTATGGTGCGGCCTGGGCCACCGGCGTGAGCGTCGATCAGGTGAACGCCTGGCCGGACGCAGTGAAGGGCGTGACCGCCGAAGAGGTGAAGGCCGCCGCCGCCCGCTATCTGGTGCTGCGCCGGGCCGTGACCGGCTATCTCACCCCGGCGCCGCAGGCCGATGCCAAGCCTGAGAGCAAGGGTCCGGCGGAGAAGCGTTCGTGACGGTTCACCCGTTTGCCACCGGGGCGGCGCAGGTCTCTCCGCCCCCGGCCGCCTCCGGCGCCCTGCGCATGCCGGCGGTGACCGGTTTCCTCCTTCTGTTTTCGATGGTCGTCATGTCGCTCGCTCTCGTCACGCCCACGCCCGCCCAGTCGCAGACCACGCGGATCACCCGCGTCATGAGCCCCGGCGGCATCGAGGCCTGGCTGGTGCGCGACACCACCCTGCCGCTCATCGCCATGGAATTCGCCTTCATGGGCGGCGCCGCGCAGGACCCGGCGGACAAGCCGGGCGTCGCCAGCCTCACCGCCTCGCTGCTGGATGAAGGCGCGGGTGACATGACTGCGGAGGTCTTCCACCGCACGCTGGCCGACAAGGCCATCGAGCTGCATTTCGATGCCAATCGCGACGAGATGCGCGGCTCCGTGCGCACGCTCTCGGAGAACCGCGACGCCGCCTTCGACCTGCTGCGCCTGTCGGTCACGGCGCCCCGCTTCGACACCGAGGCGGTGGAGCGCATCCGCACCGCGCAGCTCGCTGCCTTGCGCCGCCGCTCCACGGAGCCGAACGCCATCGCCAGCGAGCGCTGGTTCGCCACCGCCTTTCCGAACCATCCCTATGGCCGCCCGGTCGACGGTTCGCTCCAGAGCGTCCCCGCCATCACCCGCGACGATCTCGTGGGCTTCGCCAAGAAGACCCTTGCCCGCGGCAATCTGAAGGTGGCCGTGGTGGGCGACATCACGCCCGAGGAACTCGGCCAGCAGCTCGACCGCGTGTTCGGCACCCTGCCCGCGCAGCCGACCCTCGTGCCGGTGGCGGACGTGAAGCCCAAGGGCCTCGGCACGGTGGACGTGGTGCCGCTCGACGTCTCCCAGTCGGTGGTGATGATCGGCACGGACGGCCTCGACCGGCAGGACTCCGACTTCATTCCAGCTTACGTGCTGAACCACATCCTCGGCGGCAGCGCCTTCTCCTCGCGCCTGTTCAAGGAAGTGCGCGAGGCGCGCGGCCTTGCCTATTCCGTCTATTCCTATCAGGTGGCGCTGGAGCACGTGGGCCTGTGGTTCGCCGGCACGGCGACCAAGAACGAGCGCGCGGCGGAATCCATCAGGATCATCGCCGACGAGTTCCGCAAGATGCTGGATGAAGGCCCGACCCAGACCGAGCTGGACGAGGCCAAATCCTATCTCACCGGCAGCTACGCCCTGCGCTTCGACACCTCCTCCAAGGTCGCCGGCCAGTTGCTCCAGATCCAGATCGACAAGCTCGGCATCGATTATATCGACCGCCGCAACGCGCTCATCGAGGCGGTGACGCTGGCCGATCTCAAGCGCGTGGCCCAGCGCCTGGCGGGCGCCAAGTCCACCCTGACCGTGGTCGTGGGCCGCCCCGTGGGCCTCGGCGGCTGAGGCGAACCGGGGCCGGGCGCGGGCGCCACATTGCCGCCCGCGCTAACCATAAAAGCAGGAAGCGCGGCGCATTCGCATGCCGGGCCTCGTCGGCCTGCACGCTCTCATTTACATTTTGTTAGAGATTTGGCCCGGTTTGGTCCGCTGCCCGCCTCTTGAGCGGGCATTTCGACGGGCTGGAGCATGCGTCCATGGAGCGTTCCGCACGCCCCAGGCGCTCTGACGAGGGGACGGCGCGTGCTGCGCGCCAACCCCCGCCATCTGGAGGAAGGTGACATGCGTCTGGCGTTCCACGCCGCCCTGCCGACCCGCATTCTGGCCGGGACTGCCCTGGCTCTCTCGCTGGCGGGCTGCGCGGGCTTCAATTCGCAGGGCACGTTCGGCGCGCCCGGCACCACCGTGGACGGCGCCGCGGCCTCCGCGCCCGTCACCGCATCCGGCACCACGGTGGCGAGCGGTGCCGGCGACGGCACGGAAGTGACCTGCCCGCCGGTGACGGTGCGCTCCGGCGCCTCCACTTGGCAGGTGCCCGCCGCCGGCGGCGGTCTGCGCGCGCAGGGCACCTTCGGCACGCTCGCCCGCGAGTGCAAGGTGACCGCCGGACAGATGAACATCCGCGTCGGCATCGAGGGCCGCGTCATCCTCGGCGACAAGGGCACGCCCGGCGCCTTCACCGTGCCGATCCGCGTGGCGCTGGTGCAGGAGGGGCCGAACCCGGTCACCATCACCAGCAAGTTCTTCGTAGTGCCGGTGCAGATCCTGCCCAACGAGAGCCAGGCCGGCTTCGCCGTGGTGGAGGAAGGCATCACCTTCCCGCTGCCCAAGGGCGATGATCTCGAGCGCTACATCGTCTATGTGGGCTTCGACTCGAAGGGCGAGGCCAAGCCCGCCGCCCCGGCCCGGCCGCGTACGCCGCGCCCCGCCGCCACGAGCAGCGCGCCCAGCACCCCGGCCGCGAGTGCGCCTGCGGCGAGCAGCAGTTCCAGCACCTCGCGCCCCAGCGGCGGCGCCTCGACCGGCAGCGCGCCCGCCAGCGACACCTTCGGCCCGCCGCCCACCTTCTCCGGCTCGTCCTCGGGCGGCGCCGTCGGCCCTTCGCCGAGCACTTTCGGTCCTGCCCCGCAATGAGCGCGGCGGTGAATTGAACCGCGATCCCGGATCGCCTATAAGAAGCGCGGCGGTGGGCAACCACCGCCGTTCGGATGATCCCTGCGGGAGAGACCGGAAGCTGTCGAAAGGCAGGATCCGGCGCCGAAGGCGCAACCGCCCCGGAACCGCTCAGGCACAAAGGGCCGCAGGGTGACGAGCCTCTGGAAAGCAGTCGCGGATGCGATGCTGGTCCGGAGCGTTTGGCGTTTTGCGCCTCGCTTCCGGCTGCATGGATCAAGCGACTCACCGAAGGAGTAAGCCGGCCCTTCCGCGTGACGGGGTTCCGGTGAATCTCTCAGGTTCCTGCGACAGAGGGGGCGCCGCGCGGACAGTCATGTCCGCATTTTCTGGCGCCTTTCGCGGAACCGCTTCATGTCGCATGCCGACGATACGTCCCCTTTGCTGAAGACGCCGCTCCACGCCGCCCATGCGGCGCTGGGAGCCAAGCTCGTGCCCTTCGCGGGCTACGATATGCCGGTCCAGTATCCCACGGGGATTCTCACCGAGCACAACTGGACGCGCGAGAGCGCCGGCCTGTTCGACGTCTCCCACATGGGCCAGGCCTCGCTCATCGGTCCCGACCACGCCACCACCGCCGCAGCGCTGGAAGCCCTCGTCCCCGCCGACATCCTGAACCTCAAGCCCGGTCAGCAGCGCTATTCGCAGCTGCTCGCGGAGGACGGCGGCATTCTCGACGACCTCATGGTCGCCCGCCCCGCCGACCCGGCGCAGGACGGCACGCTGCTGCTGGTGGTGAACGCCGCCTGCAAGACCGACGATTACGCCCACATCGCCGCCCGCCTGCCCGCCGGCGTCACCCTCGTGACCCATGAGGACCGCGCGCTGCTCGCCCTCCAGGGGCCGAAGGCGGTGGAGGTGATGGCCCGCCACGCCCCCGGCGCCGCCGACATGGCCTTCATGACCGTGCTCGTCACCACCTATGACGGCCTGCCCATCGCCATTTCCCGTTCCGGTTATACCGGCGAGGACGGCTATGAGATTTCCGTGGCTAATGCCGACGCCGAAACGCTCTGGACCAAGCTTCTGGCCGAGCCGGACGTGAAGCCCATCGGCCTTGGCGCCCGCGACAGCCTTCGGCTGGAAGCCGGTCTCTGCCTCTATGGCCACGACATCGACACCACCACCTCGCCGGTGGAAGGCGCGCTTGTCTGGTCCATCCAGAAGCGCCGCCGCGAGGACGGCGGCTTCCCCGGCGCGGAGCGCATCCAGCGCGAGCTGAAGGACGGCCCGGCGCGCCTGCGCGTAGGACTCGCCTTCGAGGGCCGCGCCCCGGCCCGCGAGGGCGCCGAGATCGCCACCAAGGACGGCACCATCGTCGGCCGCGTCACCTCCGGCGGCTTCGGGCCGACGCTCGGCGCACCCATGGCGCTTGGCTATGTGCCCACCGCCCTTTCCACGCCGGGCACCAAGCTCGACGTCATCGTTCGCGGCAAGCCGCTTGCCGCCACCGTCGTCACAACGCCGTTCGTGCCGCAGCGCTACGTTCGCAAGACTTCCGCAGCCAAAGGGGCCTGACCAATGACCACCCGTTACTCCAAGGATCATGAATACGTCCGCCTCGAAGGCGACGTGGCCGTGGTCGGCATCTCCAACTACGCCCAGGAACAGCTCGGCGACGTGGTGTTCGTGGAACTGCCCGAGATCGGCAAGGCCATCGCGCAGGGCAAGGAAGCCGCCGTGGTGGAGAGCGTGAAGGCGGCGAGCGAGGTCTATGCCCCCGTCTCCGGCGAGGTGGTGGAGGTCAACAGCGACCTTGAGGCCACCCCGGCGACCGTGAACGAGGACCCGGAAGGCAAGGGCTGGTTCCTGAAGCTCAAGCTCTCCGACACCGCCCAGTTCGACGCGCTCATGAGCGCCGACGACTACAAGGCCTATCTCGACACCCTCTGAGACCGGGAGAGGATCCATGGCCCACGTCTATACCGCGACGGTGCGCTGGGAGCGGGGCGAGGACGTTTTCACCGACGGCCGCTACAGCCGCGCCCATCGGCTGATCTTCGACGGGCTGGAAGTGCCGGGATCCTCCGCCCCCGCCTCCGTCCGCGTGCCCCTCTCACGCGAGGATGCGCTGGACCCGGAGGAGGCCGTGGTCGGCGCGCTTTCGAGCTGCCACATGCTGTTCTTCCTCGATTTCGCCCGCCGGGCGGGATTGCGGGTGGACAGCTACACGGACGCCGCCGTCGGCGAGATGGCGCCGAACGACAAGGGCAAGCTCTTTCTCGCCCGCATCACGCTGAACCCCGCCGTGGCGTTCAGCGGCGACAAGACCCCCACCGCCGAGGAGGTGGAGGCGCTCCACCACCGCGCCCACGAGGAATGCTACATCGCCAATTCGCTGCGCGGTGAAGTGGTTCTCGCTCCGACATTTTCCATGGCCTAAGGCCCCCGAACCCGAGACATCCATGCGCTATCTGCCCCTCACCCCGGAGGACCGCACGGAGATGCTGGCGCGCATCGGCGCCCCCTCCGTCGATGCCCTCTTCGCCGACATCCCCGCCGCGAAACTCGACCCCGCGCTGGCCGACCTGCCGGCGCACAAGACCGAGCTTTCCGTCGAGCGCACGCTCGGCGCACTCTCCGCGCAGAACGTGCCGGCGGGCTCCGTGCCCTTCTTCGTCGGCGCGGGCGCCTATCGCCACCATGTGCCGGCGACCGTGGATCATCTGATCCAGCGCTCGGAATTCCTCACCTCCTACACGCCGTACCAGCCGGAAATCGCGCAGGGCACGCTGCAATACCTGTTCGAGTTCCAGACGCAGGTGGGCGAACTCACCGGCATGGAGGTGGCCAACGCCTCCATGTATGACGGCTCCACCGCCGCCGCCGAGGCGGTGCTGATGGCCCACCGCGTCACCAAGCGCCGCAAGGCCGTCGTGGCCGGCAACGTGCATCCGCACTATCGCGAGACCATCGCCACGCTCTCGCTCTATGCGGACGATGCGGTGGTCGCCCTCTCGCCCGTCCCGCAGGGCGGCGAGGACATCCTCTCCGCCATCGACGGCGAGACCTCCTGCGTCGTGGTGCAGAGCCCCGACGTGTTCGGCAACATCGTCGATCTGAAGCCCATCGCCGAGAAGGCCCATGCGGCCGGCGCGCTGCTGATCGCGGTGTTCACGGAAGTGGTCTCCCTCGGCCTCATCGAGCCGCCCGGCGCCCAGGGCGCGGACATCGTGGTAGGCGAGGGCCAGTCCATCGGCAATCCGCTCACCTTCGGCGGGCCTTATGTGGGCCTGTTCGCCACCCGCCAGAAGTATGTGCGCCAGATGCCCGGCCGCCTCGCCGGCGAGACGGTGGACGCCAGCGGCAAGCGCGGCTTCGTGCTGACGCTCTCCACCCGCGAGCAGCACATCCGCCGCGAGAAAGCGACCTCCAACATCTGCACCAATTCCGGTCTGTGCGCGCTCGCCTTCACCATCCATCTCACCCTTCTGGGCGAGACGGGCCTGCGCAAGCTCGCCCGTCTGAACCACGCCAATGCCTGCAAGCTGGCGGATAAGCTCGCCGCCGTGCCGGGCGTTCAGGTGCTCAACAGTGCCTTCTTCAACGAGTTCACCCTCCGCGTGCCGGGCAAGGCTGTGGACGTGATCGAGAAGCTGGCGGCCAAGGGCGTGCTGGGCGGCGTGCCCTATGCGCGCCTCGCGCCGAAGGCCGGCCTCGACGACCTGATCCTCGTCGCCGCCACCGAGATCAATACGGATGAAGACCGCGCCGCCTATGCGGCCGCGCTGAAGGAGGTGCTGGCATGAACCTTGCAACCGACCTCCGCTGCGCAACGCGCCCTCTCCCCCCTTGCGGGGGAGAGCTGGAGAGGGGGGTGATGCCCCATCCGCTTTCCGGCATGGCCGCTCCCGGCGGCACCCGTTCTACCCCCCTCCCCGTCCCTCCCCCTCAAGGGGGGAGGGGGATCATTCTTGAGGCCGCGCTGAAGGAGGTGCTGGCATGAACCGCGAAGGACGCGGGGCGACGACCCCCATCACCACCGGCAGCGCTGCACCCCACACCTTCACCGGCAACCGCGCGCTGGAACTGGAAGAGGGCCTGATCTTCGAGATCGGCCGCACCGACGTCACCGGCGTGGACATCGAGGACGCGGGCGACTTCACGCCCCGCCTCGGCGGCCATGAGCGCAAGGCGGACCTCGGCCTGCCGGGGCTCGCCGAGCCGGAGGCCATGCGCCATTACGTGCGCCTGTCGCGCATGAATTACGGCATCGACAGCGGCCTCTTCCCGCTCGGCTCGTGCACCATGAAGCACAACCCGCGCCTCAACGAGAAGATGGCCCGCCTGCCGGGCTTTGCCGACGTGCACCCGCTCCAGCCGGTCTCCACGGTGCAGGGCGCCCTCGCCCTCATCAAGGAACTGTCCCGCTGGCTCCTGTCGCTCACCGGCATGGAAGCGGTGGCCTTCACGCCGAAGGCCGGTGCCCACGGCGAACTGTGCGGCATGATGGCCATCAAGGCCGCGCACATCGCCAACGGCCAGAAGCGCCATATCGTGCTGGTGCCCGAGAGTGCCCACGGCACCAATCCGGCCACCGCCGCGCTCATCGGCTATGAGGTGAAGTCCATCCCTGCCCGCGCCGACGGCACGGTGGACCCGGCCGCCGTGAAGGCCGCGCTCACCCCCGAGGTGGCGGCCCTCATGCTCACCAACCCCAACACCTGCGGCCTGTTCGAGCGGGACGTGGTGGAGATCGCCGAGGCGGTGCACGCGGCGGGTGCCTATTTCTATGCGGACGGCGCCAATTTCAACGCCATCCTCGGCAAGGTGAAGGTGGGTGAGCTGGGCGTGGACGCCATGCACATCAACCTGCACAAGACCTTCTCCACCCCGCACGGCGGCGGCGGCCCCGGTGCCGGCCCGGTGGTGCTCTCCAAGGCGCTGGCCCCCTTCGCGCCCGTGCCGGCCATCGTCGCGGACGGCGCCGGCCTGAAGCTGGTGGAGGACGAGGGCGAGGCGGGTGCCGTGCAGGCGCTCGGCCGCATGAGCGCCTTCCACGGCCAGATGGGCATGTTCGTGCGCGCCATGGCCTGGATGCTCTCCCACGGCGCGGACGGCATGAAGCAGGCGTCCGAGGACGCGGTGCTCTCGGCCAATTATATCCGCGCCTGCCTCGGCGACGTGATGAGCGTGCCCTTCGGCGAGCGCCCGGCCATGCACGAGGCGCTGTTCGATGATGCCTGGCTGGAGGGCACGGGCCTCTCCACCCTCGACATCGCGAAGGCCCTCATCGACGAGGGCTACCACCCGATGACGGTGTACTTCCCGCTGGTGGTGCATGGCGCCATGCTGATCGAGCCGACGGAGAGCGAGTCCAAGGCCTCGCTCGACCTGTTCATCGGCGCGCTGCGCGACCTCGCCTTCGCGGCGAAGGCCGGGGAGAAAGAGCGCTTCCTCGGCGCCCCGCACTATGCCCCCCGCCGCCGGCTGGACGAGACCCGCGCCGCCCGCGCCCCGGTCCTGCGCTGGGTCAAGCCCCAGCCGCTGCCGGAAGCGGCGGAGTGATCGGACGCGTGTGAAATCGCTGAAAGAAGAGCCCGGCGGACCCCTCCGCCGGGCTTTTTGTTTGTTTCTCGAGGCCCGCTCACCGCCACGGAACGCCCCTCCCCCGCGACAGGCCCCCTCCCCCCTTGCGGGGGAGGGTTGGGGAGGGGGGTAAAACGGCCTGCCAAACGCGCGCGCCTTCCCCCTCAGGCAGAAGGTGCGCAGAACGGAGAGGGCATTACCCCCCTCCCTACCCTCCCCCGCAAGGGGGGAGGGTTAACCCGTGCACCGCTCCTACGCCTTCCGCACCCGCCGCAGCCAGCGGCCCAGCGGCAGAGCGAGGATGAGGAGGCCGCAGACGATGAGGCCCATGCCGGCGAAGCGCAGCGGGGGAAAGCGTTCGCCCAGCACGAGTGCGGCTGACAGCGTGCCGAAGAGCGGCACGAGCAGGGAGAAGGGCGCCACCGTGCCCGCGGGGTAGAGGTTGAGCAGGTGGCCCCAGATGCCGAAGCCGATCAGCGTCGTCGGAACGGCGAGATAGAGCACCGTGCCATAGGCCAGAAGGTCCGCATGGGCGAAGGCGGAGGTGATCGCCGGCCAGCCCTCGAAGACCAGCGACAAGGCAAAGGCCGGCAGGGGCGGCACGAGGCTCAGCCACACCACCATGGGCAGCATGTCCACCTTGCCGGTGCCGCGCATCAGCACATTGCCGACGCCCCAGCTCAGAGCCGCGCACATGGTCAGCCCGAGGCCGAGCAGGGTCATGTCGCCGCCGACGCTGAAGCCGATCAGCGCGAGGCCGCAGAAGGCCACCATCACGCCGGTGAGCTGCCGTGCCGAGGGACGCTCCCGCAGAACCAGCGCCGCGATGAGGATGGTGAAGAAGGCCTGCGCCTGAAGCGTCAGCGAGGCGAGGCCCGGCGGCATGCCCTTCGTCATGGCGATGAAGATGAAGACGAACTGGCCGAGGAACCAGGTGAGCCCGATCGCCAGCATGCGCCGGAGCGGCACCTTGGGCGGGCGCACCACCAGCACCGGCAGGGCCGCCACCACGAAGCGCAGCACGGTCAGCAGCAGCGGGGGGAAGGTCTCGAGCCCGACATGGATGACGACGAAGTTGAAGCCCCAGACAGCCGTGACCAGCACGGCAAGGGCGATGTGGCGGGGGGCCATGGCGGGTCCGGTCAGAAGCGATGGTGTCTTTTGAACGCCGGTCATCGTCGGCACAAGCGACTTTTCCGCAAGCCATCCATCAGCGACGCAAATGCCGCCATCCGGAAGGCTGCGCTCAAGTTTTCGCGCCGCGACATCTTCGCGTCTGCGATATGACGTAACGTAAATATTGCAGACAATCTAAGCATTCGCGGCCGCATGCCTGAGAGGAATCACAACATTCCCGGCCGATTACATTGACAGACTCAGGCGCCGGGCTGCCGAATACAGATGCGGCGAGAACGGGCAGCAAGCCCGCAGCGTCACCGCCCAAGCCATCCGAGGAGACGTTCATGTGGAACCAGGTCTATGACCCGTTCGGCAGTCCCGTGCTTTCCACGCTCGTGGCCGCCATTCCCGTCGTCACGCTGCTCGTTCTCATCGCCACCAACAAGGTGAAGGCCCACTGGGCGGCGGTCATCGCCCTCGCCGTGGCGCTGCTGGTGGTGACGTTGGGCTTCACCATGCCCACCGGCCATGCTCTGCGCGCCACCTGGCTCGGCGTCATCACCGGCTTCTTCCCCATCGGCTGGATTATCCTGAACGTCATTTTTCTCTACCGGCTCACGGTGGAGAAAGGCTGGTTCGAGACGCTGCAACACTCCATCGGCGGCATCAGCGCCGACCGGCGCATTCAGTTGCTGCTCATCGCCTTTGCCTTCGGCGCCTTCTTCGAAGGAGCATCGGGCTTCGGCACGCCGGTGGCGGTGACCGGCGCGCTGCTCATCGGCCTCGGCTTCTCGCCGCTCGCCGCCTCGGGCCTCTCCCTCATCGCCAATACGGCGCCCGTGGCCTATGGCGCGCTCGGAACGCCCATCCAGGGCCTCGCCAGCGTCACCGGGCTCGACCCCTATCTGCTCGGCGCCATGGTGGGGCGGCAACTGCCCTTCTTCTCGCTGATCGTGCCCTTCTGGCTCATCTGGGTCTTCGCCGGCTGGCGCGGCATGATGCAGGTGTGGCCGGCCATCCTCGTCACCGGCATCTCCTTTGCCGTGCCGCAGTTCCTGATCTCCAATTATGTGAACCCGTGGATCGTCGACATCGGCGCCTCCATCATCTCCATGGCCTGCCTCGTCGCCTTCCTTCAGGTCTGGCAGCCGAAGGAGCTGTGGCTCTCCGCCAAGCTGCGGACGAAGGACGACAGCGCCGCCACCATGGCGCCTCCGCCGGTGCGCACCCACGTCGCCACCCGCAGCGAGGTGATCTGGTCCTGGGTGCCGTGGGTCATCCTCTCGGTGGTGGTCGCCATCTGGGGCACCGGCTGGTTCAAGGCGCTGGTGAACCCGCTGTTCACCCTCAACTTCCCCATCGAGGGTCTGCACAACCAGATCCAGAAGGTGCCGCCCGTGGTGGCCGCGCCGGTGAAGGAGGGCGCCGTCTTCGCCTTCACCTATCTCTCCTATACGGGCACCGGCATCCTCATCGCGGCCGTCCTCTCGGCAGCGGTGATGAAGTATTCGCCGATCCGGCTCATCAAGGCCTATCTGGAGACGCTGTGGGTGGTGCGCTATTCGCTCGTCACCATCGCCGCCATGCTCGCCATCGGCACCCTCACCCGCTACTCGGGCGTGGACGCGACGCTGGGCCTTGCCTTCGCGCAGGCGGGCTTCCTCTATCCCTTCTTCGGCACGCTGCTGGGCTGGCTGGGCGTGGCGCTCACCGGCTCCGACACCGCCTCCAACGTGCTGTTCGGCGGCCTGCAGAAGATCACCGCCGAGCAACTGGGCCTCAGCCCCATCCTCATGGGCGCGGCCAATTCCTCCGGCGGCGTCATGGGCAAGATGATCGACGCCCAGTCCATCGTGGTGGCCTCCACCGCCACCAACTGGTTCGGACACGAAGGCTCCATCCTGCGCTTCGTGTTCTGGCACTCCATCGTGCTCGCCTGCCTCGTGGGCGTGCTGGTGATGCTCCAGGCCTATGTCTGGCCCTTCACGGCCATGGTCATCCACTGACCGCCTGAAAAACGGAAAGGCCGGCGGGATGCCGGCCTTTCTCATCACTCTTCACTCAGTCCTCGCCGGGAATGGCGAGCGGCAGGGGAATGGGGGAAGGCTGCGGGATGGGCACCGCATAATAGCGCCGCTGCACGATGCCCGCTTCCGTGAACGGCCCCTTGGCCGCCGCCTTCGCGCCGGCCTTCCCCGCCGTCGCATAGGACATCGGCCC
The DNA here is from genome assembly GCF_000010525.1 of Azorhizobium caulinodans ORS 571. Classification (GTDB taxonomy): domain Bacteria; phylum Pseudomonadota; class Alphaproteobacteria; order Rhizobiales; family Xanthobacteraceae; genus Azorhizobium; species Azorhizobium caulinodans. The sequence continues at coordinate 4,845,879 of NC_009937.1, forward strand.
CGGCATGCGCGGCTGGGAGGGCAGCGAGCCCGGTGGCAGCAACACCGGCTGGTGCGAGTCCGCATCATAGCCGGGCTGCGGTGCGCCATAGGGTGCGGGCTGCGGCTGGTAGGTCTGCTGGGGGGCCGGCTGGCCATAGCCCTGCGGCCCCTGCCGGGCATAACCCTGCTGCTGGCCGTAGCCCTGCTGGCCATAGCCGGAGGACGGCGGGGCCGAGACCTGCGGCGTGCCATAGGTCGGCGCGCGGCCATAGCCCGGCTGCGGCTGGATGGGCTGCGGCTCGCCCATGCGCGGCGGGGTCTGCTGGGGCTGGGCAGCCTGGGGCGCAATCTCCTGCGGCGCGTTCGCCTCTTCCTCGGCGGGCGCTTCCTCCTGCGGCTGCCCCTGCACCTGCGGACTCCCCATCGGCTCGGCCTGGCCCTGCGGCAGGCGCAGCGGCTGCATGGGCGCGCGCTCATAGCCGCCCGGCTGCTGCGGCGCGGGCTGCTGCGGATAGCCGGGCTCGGGCGCCGAGACGGAGAGCACGGGCGGGGCCGGCAGCGGCTGGGGCTTCGGCTTGCAGATGAGACGCGGGTTGTTCCGCCGCATCAGGTCCACATGGATGTGGTCGTAATGGAAGATGTTGGAGCCCGGCGCGAGCACGGTGGTGAAGGCCTCGCAGGCGCCTGCCTGCACCTGGAGCAGGAAGCCGCGCGCCTCGGGCGGCCCCTTCCAGCCGTTCTTCACGGAGATGTCCACGCCATTGGCGAAGCGGAAGCCGCCCACGTCGAGGGCGTTGCCGAAGGCATGCTCGGAAATCTTGGCGCCCGGCTGGCCGTTCATCCCGCGGCAGGAATAGGACGACATCTGCTTGATGGCGACGACGGGCGCGCCCATCCAGGCCATGGCGGCGGGCTGCACCACCTGGGCAATCCAGGCGTCCACCTCGCGGACCATCGGGCAGGCGAGCGTCGCCTTGGGCTCGATGCCGACCGTGCCGTCATTGAGCGCGGCCACCTTGAAGGGGTGCTCCATGCCGCAGGCGCCGGGCCCGTCAATGGAGCGCATGGGCTCGATATAGACGGACGGAGTGACACCGCCCTCGGCGATGCACTTCTCCTCGGCCTGGGCACGCCAGGGCTCACGCCGCTGGAACATGTCGAACCGGCAGCCAGTCAGGAGGAGCCCCACACAGACGAGCGGGGCTACGAAGGACCAGGAAACTCCGCGCGTCATGCCCCCATCGTGGGGGCCTGTCCTTGAGACGGCGTTAAAATTTGGCGGCGGATTTCCGGCTTTTTCAGCGCCAAAAGTAAAAAACCGCCCCCGAACCACCGGGAGCGGTTTTTAAGTACCGACAGACGTTAAGACGCCCCAACGTCAGGCGTGCTCGGGCTCGCCCACGTTCTCGATGGTGCGCACCTTGTCCACCACCGCCTTCTGCACCTTCTCGAAGGCGCGCACCTCGATCTGGCGCACGCGCTCGCGGGAGACGCCGAACTCGGCCGCCAGTTCTTCCAGCGTGACCGGGTCCTCGGACAGCCGGCGCGCCTCGAAGATGCGGCGCTCGCGTGGGTTCAGTACCGCAAGCGCGCTGGAAAGCGCGGTGCGTCGGTTGTCCAGTTCCTCGCTCTCGACGAGGTTGGTCTCCTGGTCCTGATGGTCGTCCTGGAGCCAGTCCTGCCACTCGCCGCCGCCGTCGCCATCCTCGCGCAGGGGCGCGTTTAGGGAGGCGTCGCCAGAGAGGCGGCGGTTCATGTCCACCACATCCTGCTCGGTCACGCCGAGCTTGGTGGCGATCTGCTTCACCTGATCGGGGCGCAGATCGCCCTCTTCCAGCGCGGAGATCTGGCTCTTGGCCTTGCGCAGGTTGAAGAACAGCTTCTTCTGCGCCGCCGTGGTGCCCATCTTCACGAGGCTCCACGAGCGCAGGATGTATTCCTGGATCGAGGCGCGGATCCACCACATGGCATAGGTGGCGAGGCGGAAGCCCTTTTCGGGCTCGAACCTCTTCACCGCCTGCATGAGGCCGACGTTGCCTTCCGAGATCACCTCGGATATGGGCAGGCCGTAGCCGCGATAGCCCATGGCGATCTTGGCGACCAGCCGCAAGTGGCTGGTGACGAGCTTATGGGCCGCATCGCGATCCCCATGCTCGCGCCAGCTCTTCGCCAGCATGTACTCCTCTTGCGGTTCCAGCATCGGGAACCGACGTATCTCTTCGAGATACCGCGTCAGACCACCTTCCGCTGAAGGGATCGGCGCCTGCCTGCTTCCGGCCATGGAGGCCTCCTTTCTCGTGGTCCTCCGCCCGAGCGACCACACACGCGGCCGCGTGCCGCCAACCGCAACTGCGTAATATACGGTCCCTAACGCAGATCGGATAGGTGGGGTCCCCTCACGGCAGCGCGAGGGCGTCGCGCAGCCGTGCGAGATCCTCAGGAAGCGGGCTTTCGAACAAGAGTTCCTCGTCCGTCACGGGATGGGCGAAGCCGAGCCGGGCTGCGTGCAGCGCCTGGCGGCCCAGCGCTGCAAGCAGGGCCCGCGCGCCTTCCGGCAGGCGGCTCGCCTTGGTGCGGAACCCCTGTCCATAGACCTCATCGCCCAGCAGCGGATGGCCCACATGCGCCAGATGGACGCGGATCTGGTGCGTGCGCCCCGTTTCCAGCTGGCACTCGATGAGGCTTGCCAGCGGCGCGCCATCGGCGCCGGCGAAAACCTCCAGCCGCTCCCAATGGGTGATGGCCTCGCGTCCGCTCTGCCGCACCGCCATCTTCTGGCGGTGGGTGGGGTGGCGGTCGATGGGCGCATCCACCGTGCCGCGCTGGTCGGGCACGCCCCACACGAAGGCATAATAGGCCCGCTCCAGCGGCCCGGTGCGGCCGTGGTCCGCAAACTGGGCGGCGAGCCCGGCATGGGCGGCGTCGGTCTTGGCCACCACCAGCAGGCCGGAGGTGTCCTTGTCGAGACGGTGCACGATGCCCGGCCGCTTCACGCCGCCGATGCCGGAGAGCGAGGCCCCGCAATGGGCCAGCAGGCCGTTGACCAGCGTGCCCGACCAGTTGCCCGGCGCCGGATGCACCACGAGCCCCGCCGGCTTGTCCACGACGATGAGGAAGTCGTCTTCATAGGCGATGGAAAGGTCCATCTTTTCCGGCACGGGCGCCGCGGGTTCGGGCGCGGGCACGCGCACCGTCCATTCGTCCCCGGCATTGACCCGCTCGGCCGGGTCTCCTACCACTCGCCCGCCGACGCTCACCCGGCCGTCCGCCACCAGCTTCTGCAGGCGGGTGCGGCTGAGGTCCGGCAGGCGGGCGGCGAGGAAGCGATCGGCCCTGAGGCCGGCATCCTCTGGACCCACGGTCAGCACATGGGCCGTGCCGTCGTCCTCACTGGCGTCCCCGATCGGAAGGTCGAGGAGATCGTCGTCGTCCAAGGTCTCATTCCTTAAAGGCTGGCCCATGTTTCCCCGCCCCGATCCGGTCTCGCAAGACGAGGTGGAAAAGCTCTCCACCGATCAGGCCCGCGTGGTGCAGAAGATGCGGCGCTTTTCCATGGTGTCGGGGCTGGTCATGGCGCTCGGCATCGCGAGCATTCTCGGTGTCATCGGCTATCGCATGATGCGGGGCAAGGCCACCAAGGCGGGCGACATCACCGCCACATTGCCCAAGGGCGCCCGCATCGTCTCCACCGCCGTTGCCGACCGGCTGCTGGTGGTGACACTGGACGTGGGCGGCACGCCGGAAATCCGCACCTACGACCTGGCGACCCTCACGCCCGCCGGCCGCCTGACCTTCGCCGTCGCGCCCTGACAGCGGAGCGGAACGCGCGGCCCCGCGGGAATGGGCAGGGCCGACACCCCGCCCGCCCTCACTGAAGCGAGGATTCCCCGTCGCCGGGCATGCGCGCCAGCATCATCTGGGTGATGGCCACCAGCATCTCGGCGCGGGATTTCAGGTCGGCCGCTTCCAGCAGCGCCTGCTTCTCCAGCGTGCCATAAGGCGACATGACCGAGAGCGCATTCACCAGAGTCTCGGTGCCCGCCTGCTCGATGCCTTCCCAGTCGGCTTCCAGCTTGTTGGCCTCAAGGAAAGCGGCGAGCGCCCGCAGCAGCGCCGTGCGGTCCACCGCATCCTCGCCCGCGCTGGCGTCGAAGTCCTTGGCGAAGGGCTTCACGTCGATGCGGCACTGACGATAGGGCGTATCGACGTTCAGTTCTTCAACCACCTCGAAGCGGCAGATGCCGGTGAGGGTGATGAGATAGCGCCCGTCTCCGCTCTCGCCGAACTGGGTAATGCGGCCGAGGCAGCCCACCTTGAACAGAGCGGGCCCGCGCTCGTCTTCCGGCTTGGCCTCGTCCGGCTGGATCATGCCGACCATGCGGTCGCCGGCCAGCACATCGTCGATCATCGCCAGATAGCGCGGCTCGAAGATGTTGAGGGGCAGTTCGGCCCGCGGCAGCAGCAGCGCCCCCGCCAGCGGGAATACGGGCACCACGGCCGGCGCATCCGCCGGCGCGATCAGGGGACGATGCTTGGCCACGGGTGTTCCTTCAGGCGAACAGGATCGCCGAGAGCTTGCGCCGCCCCGTGACGGTGAGCGGATCGGTCGGTCCCCACGCGTCGAAGAGCTGCACCAGCTGCTTGCGCGCGCCGTCCTCGTTCCAGGACCGGTCGCGCTTCACGATTTCCAGGAGATGCACCAGCGCATCCTCGCGCTTGCCGCCGGCGGCGAGCGCCAACGCCAGATCAAAGCGCGCCTGATGGTTGGCGGGATCGGCCGCAACCGCCGCTTCCAGCTCCGCCGTCTCGCCAAGGTCGGCAGTCTGGCGGGCGAGTTCGATGGCCGCGCGCGCGGAGGCGACGGCCGGATCGTTGGCCTTGTTGGCGGGGACGCCGGCGAGCGTCGCCTCGGCCTGCTCCAGATCGCCCAGCAGCACGTGGGCGCGGGCGAGACCGGAGAGGGCTTTGAGATTGTCGGGCTCCTCGGCGAGGATCTGCGCGAAGGCATTGCCCGCGCCCACCGCATCGCCCTCGGCCAGCGCCTGCTCGGCGGCCTCAAGGATTTCCGCGATGCCCGCATCCGCGCCCGTGAGGCGCTCGATGAAGTCGTTCACCTGCCCCTCGGGCAGCGCGCCCATGAAGCCGTCCACCGGCTGGCCGTTCACGAAGGCATAGACGGCGGGGATCGACTGGATGCCCAGCCGCTGGGCGATGGCCGGGTGATCGTCGATGTTCATCTTGGCAAGGAGCACCTTGCCCTTCTTGCTGCGCACGGCCTTCTCGATCACCGGGCCGAGTGTCTTGCAGGGGCCGCACCAGGGGGCCCAGAAGTCCACCAGCACCGGGCGCGTGCGCGATTCCTCGATCACGTCAGCCATGAAGGTCTGCGTGGTGGTGTCGATGACGAGGCCGTCACCGGCCCCCTGCGCCGCCGTCTGCGCGCCGCCCGCCTGATTGAAGAGCATCCTGTCGCCCTCGAAAAATAGCCCGCTGCCGGAAGCCTGCGGGTGTCCGCCCCATAGATGGGCGCTCTCCGGCGCAGCGCAATCACTGCATGCGGGCTTCTAGAGCATCGCGGGCAAAGTGGAAACCGCATGTGGCCTGACACACGCTGAGAGTGCAGCCAACTCTCCCACACCCGCCCCGCGCATCTGTGGATGGGGAGACGCGGCATCTTGCGGGGCCGGCCGAAGCGGGGGCAGGCTTTCATTGACGGGCACTCCAGCCACTGGCACACCGCCGAGCCATGAAGTTCAACCGCCTTCGGCTCGTGGGTTTCAAGACCTTCGTCGAGCCGACAGACCTCCTGATCGAACCCGGCCTCACCGGCGTCGTGGGGCCGAACGGGTGCGGCAAGTCGAACCTCGTGGAGGCGCTGCGCTGGGTGATGGGCGAAAGCTCGCACAAGGCGTTCCGCGCCAACGACATGGACGACGTGATCTTCTCCGGCACCACGGGCCGGCCGGCGCGCAACACCGCCGAGGTCGCGCTCCAGCTCGACAATGCCGAGCGCACCGCCCCCGCCGGCTTCAACGATCACGACCTCATCGAGGTGGTGCGCCGGATCGATCGCGGGCAGGGCTCGCATTATCGCATCAACGGCCGGGATGTGCGGGCGCGCGACGTGAACATGCTGTTCGCCGACGCTTCCACCGGCGCGCGCTCCCCCGCCCTGGTGCGGCAAGGGCAGATCGGCGAGATCGTCGGCGCCAAGCCCGCCGCCCGCCGCCGCATTCTGGAGGAAGCCGCCGGCGTCGCCGGCCTGCACGCCCGCCGGCACGAGGCGGAGACGCGGCTGAAGGCGGCCGAGACCAACCTGCTGCGGCTGGAAGACGTCATCACCCAGCTCGCCGGTCAGGTGGAAGGCCTGCGCCGGCAGGCGCGGCAGGCGGTGCGCTATCGGGCGCTCGCCGCCGAGATCCGCAAATATGAGGCGACCCTGCTCTGGCTGCGCTGGAGCGAGGTGACGCGCACGCTGGCGGACGCGGAGCGCACGCTGGAGGCGAGCGTCCGCGAGGCCGCCGAATGCACGCGCGCCCAGGCCGAAGCCGCGCGGCTCCAGGCCATCGCCGCCCATGCGCTTCCGGCCCTGAGACAGGCGGACACGGAGGCCGCCGCCGCCTTGCAGCGCCTGACGCTGGCGCGGGTGGAACTGGACAAGGAAGAAGAGCGCCTCGGCGCCCGGCGCCTCGACCTCGAACGTCGCCTCGCGCAGCTCACCCAGGATCTGGAGCGCGAGACGGCCCTCTCCGCCGATGCCGAAGGCGTGCTCGCCCGGCTCGAAGAAGAAGAACTGACGCTGACGGAGGAACAGGAAGCCTCCGTGCTCGCCCGCGAGGAGGCGGAAGCCATCCTCGACACGGCGCAGGAGGCCATGGCGGCAGCGGAAGACGACCTCGACGCCAAGACCCGTGCCTATGCGGACGCGAGCGCCCGCCGCACCACCCTCGACCAGACCATCCGCGACATCCGCCAGCGCCTGCTGCGCACCGAGGCCGAGCGCGTTTCCGTCGAGGCGGAGGAGCGGCGGCTGAAGCTCGATGCCGGCACCTCGGACCTCGAAGCCAAACGGATGGAGGCCGATGCCGCCCGTGAGCGCCTCGCTTTCGCGGAAGAGGCCGCCACCGATGCGGAAGCCGCCCATCAGTCCGCCCGCCGCGCGCTGGAAGAGGTCCGCCCGGCCGTCGCCGAGGCGGAACGCAAGTTCGGGCGGCTCGACACCGAGGTGCGCACCCTCTCCAAGCTGCTGCAATCCTCAAGCGGCGCCTTTCCGCCCGTGGCGGACCTTCTCACCGTCACCAAGGGCTATGAGATGGCGCTGGGCGCCGCCCTCGGCGACGACCTCGATCTGCCCGTGGACACCGCCGCCCCCGCCCGCTGGGCGGGCTCGCAGCCGCAGGCGGGCGACCCGGCCCTGCCGCCCGGCGCGGGCCCGCTGGCGGACGAGGTGTCCGGCGCCCCGGCCCTGCTGCGGCGCCTCGGCCAGATCGGCATCGTCGAGCCGGCGGACGGGCCGCGCCTGCAGGCGCAGCTGAAGCCAGGCCAGCGCCTCGTCTCCAAGGCGGGCGACCTCTGGCGCTGGGACGGCGTGATCGCTGCGGCCGATGCCCCGACCGCCGCCGCGCGGCGCCTCGCCGAGCGCAACCGGCTTGCAGACCTGCAACTGGAAGCGGATCTCGCCCGCGAAGCGGTGGAAGAGGCGCGCGACATGCTCGCGCTGCGGGACGCCGATCTGCGCGCCGCCGCAGGCCTGGAGACGCAGGCCCGCGAAGCCCGCCGCACCGCCCAGCGGGCCGCCGAGATCGCCCGCGAGGCGGAAGCCAACGCCGAGCGCAAGGCGAGTGCCCATATCGCCCGCCTCTCCGCTCTGACCGAAGCGCGCGAGCGCCTCACCGCGGCCCGTGCGGAAGCGGAAGAGCGTCTAGCCGAGGCGGAAGCCTCACTTGCCGAACTGGAGCAACCGGCCCTCATCGACGCAACGCTGGCCGCCGCACGAGGCGTGGTGGCGCAGGCGCGCGGTGCCGTGGCGGAGGCAAAAGCCCGGCTCGACGGCTTCGAGCGCGAGCGCTCGCAGCGGCTCCGTCGGCTGGAGGCCATCGCCAGCGAACGCCGCTCTTGGACCAGCCGCGCCGGGGGCGCGGGCGAGCGCCTCGCCGCCATCGCCGCCCGCAAGGCGGAGACGGAGACGGAACTCGCGACCACGGAAGAGATGCCGGCACAGTTCCTGTTCCAGCGCCGCACGCTCCTCGGCAAGATCGAGGCGGCGGACGAAGCCCGCCGGGCCGCCGCAGATAAACTTGTGGAAGGCGAGAGCGCGCTCGCCGCCGCCGACCGGGCCGCGCGGGCCGCGCTGGAGGCCATGTCCGCCGCCCGCGAGGAGACCGCCCGCGCCGAAGCCCGGCTCGACGCCGCCCGCCAGCGGCGCGACGACGTGCAGCGGGAGATCACCGAAGCGCTCGACGGCCCGCCCGAATCCGCCCGCGAACATGCGGAACTTGTGGATGACGGGCGCCAGCCGGACATTTCCGCCATCGAGATCGCGCTGGAACGGGCCAAGCGCGAGCGGGAGCGTCTCGGCGCTGTGAATCTGCGGGCCGAGATCGAGCTGACGGAGACCGAGACCCAGCACGACACGCTGGTGCGCGAGCGGGACGAGCTGAACGAAGCCATCCGCCGCCTGCGCGGGGCCATCGCCAGCCTCAATCGCGAGGCGCGCGAACGGCTTCAGGCCTCCTTCGCCGTGGTGGACGGGCATTTCCGCAAGCTGTTTGACACCCTCTTCGGCGGCGGCGAGGCACAACTGGTGCTGACCGATGCGGACGATCCGCTGGAAGCCGGGCTCGACATCATCGCCAAGCCACCGGGCAAGAAGCCCCAGAGCCTGTCGCTGCTCTCGGGCGGGGAGCAGGCGCTCACCGCCATGGCGCTGATCTTCGCCGTCTTCCTCACAAATCCAGCGCCCATCTGCGTTCTCGACGAGGTGGACGCGCCGCTGGATGACTCGAATGTCGAGCGTTTCTGTACGCTCATGGACGAAATGACGCGCCTCACGGACACGCGCTTCCTCGTCATCACCCACAACCCGATCAGCATGGCGCACATGGACCGTCTTTTCGGTGTGACCATGGCGGAACGAGGGGTCTCGCGCCTCGTTTCGGTGGACCTGCAAAGCGCCGAACGGTTACGCGAGGTGAGTTAATGCGGTGCACCCATGTGGGGTATTTCCGTTTTTTCTCTTTACTTACATAGACTTATTTCGGCAACCGCCGTTCTTGACACTCATTTTTGCCGCAACTATGGTGCCGCGCGGTTTCGGCGGGCCGGGATCGCTCAGCGTTTTCTTGGCCCCCACGTCTGAAACCGGAGCTGTGCACCATGACAGATCCATCGGAAGCTCCCGGACGGAAGCCTGATGGAACGCCTCAGGAGCAGGGTTCCGGCGCTTCGGACGCCGGGCTTTCCGATCGGCTTCAGCGGCTCAATGCCGCGCTTGACAAGGCGCGGCCTAGAGACCAATCGCAACCGGCGGGATCGCGGCGGGATGCTTCCACCTCTTCGGGAATGGCCATGGCCTTCCGGCTGGGGACGGAGTTCGTATCGGGTGTCCTGGTCGGAGCCTTGGTGGGCTGGGGTCTGGACAAGGTGCTGGGCATCGCACCGTGGGGAATCATTCTCCTCACCCTGGTCGGGTTCGGGGCGGGCGTTCTGAACATGATGCGCGCGGCGGGGGAGACCCCATCGCGCAAGAGGCCGAAGGCCTGACGGCACTGCCGCCAGCCTGCGACTTCGACTGGTGCGTCCGGCCATCTGGCCGGACTTCTGCGGCGCAAGCCGCTGTGAATGACGCGGCCCTGACCGGCCGCAGGAGACAGGGGCCGTCGGATGACCGTTGATCCGATTCACCAGTTCGAGATCCAGCGCTATGTCGAGCTGCTGCGGGTCAGTGGCGTCACCGTTTCCTTCACCAATTCCGCCGCCTTCATGGTCGGCATCGTGGCCCTCATCTTCTTCTTCCTGACCTATGCCACGCGCGGGCGCACCCTTGTGCCGGGCCGCATGCAGTCGGTCGCCGAGATGGGCTACGAGTTCATCGCCAAGATGGTGCGCGAATCCGCCGGCACCGAAGGCATGGTCTTCTTCCCGCTGGTGTTCTCGCTGTTCGTCTTCGTGTTCGTTGCGAACGTGATCGGCCTCGTGCCCTACACCTTCACGATCACCGCCCACATCGTCGTCACCGCCGCTTTGGCGCTGCTGGTGATCGGCACCGTGGTGATCTACGGCTTCTACAAGCACGGCACCCACTTCCTGCACCTCTTCGTGCCGTCGGGCGTGCCGGCCTTCCTGCTGCCGTTCATCGTCCTCATCGAGGTCATCTCCTTCCTGTCCCGCCCGATCAGCCTGTCGCTGCGTCTGTTCGCCAACATGCTGGCCGGCCACATCGCCCTCAAGGTGTTCGCCTTCTTCGTGGTGGGCCTCGGGTCCGCGGGCTTCCTCGGCTGGCTCGGCGCCACGCTGCCCTTCTTCATGATCGTGGCCCTGACCGCGCTCGAACTGCTGGTGGCCATCCTTCAGGCCTACGTGTTCGCCGTGCTCACCTCGATCTACCTCAACGATGCGGTCCACCCGGGACACTGATCGTCCCACCCGCACGGCCAACCAACGACGTTTCTCAAGGAGCAGATCAATGGAAGCGGAAGCTGCAAAGTTCATCGGCGCCGGTCTCGCCTGCCTCGGCATGGGCCTCGCCGGCATCGGCGTCGGTAACATCTTCGGCAACTTCCTGTCTGGCGCGCTGCGCAACCCGTCGGCTGCCGACGGCCAGTTCGCCCGCGCCTTCATCGGCGCGGCGCTCGCGGAAGGTCTCGGCATCTTCTCGCTCGTCGTCGCCCTCATCCTGCTCTTCGTCGCCTGATCATTGATCCCGCGACCGGCCTTCGGGGTCCGCCCCGGGGCCGGCGCAGCAATGGCGTGTGATGACAAGGACAAGGCAGGCGGGCGAGCCATGAACAAGACATGGAAGCTGGCTGCGGTCGCGGCATTCCTGGGAACGGCCACCTTGGCCCTCCCGGCTGTCGCCGGCAGCCTCGATTCTGCATCGGTTTCCGGCCGGCCGGCACCGATGGTGGTCGCCCAGGCGGGCGCCCCGGCCCACCCGCCGGCCGCGCATGGCGCGGAAGCCGGCCATGGCGAAGCCGCCGGCGGCGAGCACGGGGGGTTTCCGCCCTTCAAGCCGCAGCACTTCGCCTCGCAGCTGATCTGGCTCATCGTCAGCTTCGGCGCGCTCTATTTCCTCATGAGCCGCGTGACGCTGCCGCGCATCGGCCGGATCCTGGAAGAGCGGCATGACCGCATCGCCAAGGATCTGGAAGAAGCCCGCCTGCGTCAGGCCGAGAGCGAGGCGGCCCAGGCCGCTTACGAGAAGGCGCTCACCGAAGCGCGCGGCAAGGCGAACGCCATTGCCGGCGAGGCCCGGGCCCGGCTTGCTGCCGAGACCGACGCCAACCGCAAGTCCCTGGAAGAGAACCTCAACGCCAAGCTGGCCGACGCCGAGCGTCGCATCGCCAGCACCAAGGCGACGGCCCTCTCCCACGTTCGCGGCATTGCGGTGGACACCACCGGCGCCATCGTGACCGCCCTGGTCGGCACCCCCGCCGGCAATCAGGATGTGGAATCCGCGGTAGACGCGGCTCTGGCGGCAAAGTCCGCCTGAGACCTGAACGCAAGACCTGCGGCCGGGCGGTTTTCCGGACGGCCGCATTCCCCTTTCGAGGGGCTCGTTTCAAGACCGATTGAATTCAGGCACAGGCGATCGAGGACTCTGCCATGAGCGATATGGAACTGGCTGAACTTTGGGTCGCCGTAGCCTTCTTCGTGTTTGTCGGCATCCTGCTCTATAACGGCGTGCACAAGGCTCTCGCGAAGGCGCTGGACGCCCGCGGCGCCCGCATCGCCGCCGAGCTCGACGAAGCCCGCCGCCTCAAGGAAGAGGCGCAGAAGCTCGTCGCGGAATACAAGCGCAAGCAGCGCGAGGCGGAAGCCGAGGCGGAAGCCATCGTGACCGCCGCCAAGGCCGAGGCAGAGCGTCTCGCCGCCGAGACCAAGGCCAAGCTCGAGGAGTTCGTCTCCCGCCGCACCCGCATGGCCGAGGACAAGATCGCGCAAGCGGAGCATCAGGCCCTCGCCGACGTGAAGGCCTTCGCCGCCGACGCCGCCGTGCAGGCCGCCGAGCGCATCCTCGCCGCTTCCGTGCCCGGCACGGCCACCGGCGATCGCCTGCTCGGCCAGGCCATCCAGGACGTGCGCGGCAAGCTGAACTGACCGCGCGCACCGGCGGGGTCTTGAAAGGGCCATGCCCTTCGGCCAAAGCTGGTGCATGCCGCGCTTTCGTCCCGCCCTCCCCGCCCCTGCTCCGCGCGATGCGGAGGCGATCGGTGTGACTTCGGCTTTTCCATCATCGAACCCCGTCGGACGCTTGCGCCGGGCGGGTTTTTTGCTGTGTGGCCTGTTCGTCGCCGCAGCTGCCGGCCTTTCGCCGCAACCGGCCGCCGCACAGCTCTTCGACGGGCTCTTCCCGCCGCGTCCGCCTGCCGGTGTGCCGGCACCCTCGCGCAGCGCGCCGAACTGGCGCCCGCCGGCCCAGCCCCAGCAGCCGACCTTCTTCGGCATCCCCCTCGGTCCGCCGCCCCAGGCGGTGCAGCCGCCGCCGGTCCGCCAAGCCGCTCCGACGCCCCCGCCCGATCCGCAGGGCACCGTCTATGTGAGCGCGGCCGAGGCCATGCAGGGCCGGCGCCAGCCGCCGAGCCGATTCGTTCTCGTGATCGGCGACTGGTACGGCCGGCAGGTGGCCGAGGGCCTCGCCGATCTCTACGTGGGCGAGCGCACCAGCCCTGCCGTCGTGGCCATCACCGCCGACCCCAGCGGCTTCCAGACGGTGCCGGTGGACTGGGTGAATCGCCTGCCGGGCGCCATCGATGCCGGAAAGCCGGACGCCATCGTGCTGGCGCTGGGGGTGGAGGATCTGGAACCGATCCGGGAGGGCGAGACGGACGTCCAGCCCCTCACCGACCGTTGGGCGGAACTCTACGGGAAGAGGGTGGACGACGTGCTCGCCGCTGCGCGGGGGCCGCAGGGGCGCCGGGTGATTCTGCTCGGCCTGCCGCCGGTGCAGTCGGCCCCGGAATCGCAGGAATATGAGCGCCTGAACGACCTGCTGCGCACCCATGCCGCCCGCAGCGGGGCCGTTTATGTGAATGTCTGGGACGGCTTCGTGGACGAGGACGGCAAATACACGGCCTCCGGTCCCGCCGTGGACGGCCAGCGCCGGCGCCTGCGCCAGGCGGACGGCGAACGCTTCACCCGCGCCGGCGGACGCAAGCTCGCCTTTTTCGTGCAGAAGGAACTGACGCGCCTGCTGGCGGAGCCCGGTCCGGCGGCCAACGCGCCCGCTGCCGATGGCTCACAGCCCATCTCGCTCAATGACGGCCCACGCGGGGGCGCAAGCCTTGCCGGCGGTCCGCCTCCGGTCGGTCGCGGTGCCGCCAACATCCTCCCCGCCAGCGCGCCCGGAAGCGAGGCGCTGAAGGCCCTGTCGGACGGCAGCCCGATCGCGGCGCGGAAGGGGCGGACGGACGATTTCTCCTGGCCGCCCAAGACGCAACCGGGTTCGGGCGACGCGCCGGATGCGCGCTGACCGCAGCCCCACCGGCACGGCACCCCACATGTGAAAACGCCCCGGCGAAGACCGGGGCGCAGGGGACGGTCTCAGATCAGGAGATGAACCGAGGGAGGAATCACCCCTCCCCCGGGCTTCAGGCCGCGCGGGGCGCCTCCACCTCGGCGGTATCCGCCTTCGCCTCGATGGTCTGAGGCTGGGCGACGCCGGTGGTGATGGGAATGAGGCGGGGTTTCTTCGCCTCGGGAATGTTGCGCACGAGGTCCACGTGCAGCAGGCCATTCTCAAGGCTCGCGCCCTTCACTTCCACGTGGTCCGCAAGCTGGAATCGGCGCTCGAAGGCACGGGCGGCAATGCCGCGATAAAGCACCTGCGAAGCTTCGCCGCCGGCCTGCGCCGCCTTCTCGCCGCGCAGGGAGAGGGTATTTTCCTTCACTTCGATGGAGAGTTCCTCGGGAGTGAAGCCCGCCACGGCCACCGTCACGCGATAGGCATTCTCGCCGGTGCGCTCGATGTTGTAGGGCGGATAGGTCGGGGCGCCGCCCTCCACATTGCCGGCGGAATCCAGCAGGGAGAAAAGGCGGTCGAAGCCGACCGTGTTGCGGTAGAGGGGAGAGAGATCGAACGTACGCATAGGTCACATCCTCCTTGAAGCGATGCGGTATCGTCATCGGATGGAGGGCCCGCCAGTCTGGCCGAGCCGTCCGTGCCGTCCGTCTGGCCCGGCACGCCCTCGATCTGGGAATGCCCGCTGCCCGCGTCAAGTCCCCCGCAAGCGTCGCGCCTCCGAAGATGAATGCAAACTGAATAGCATGCTCGGCCGGCATTCAGCGGACGTGGTTAAAAGTGCGCGCCTGGACGGTGGAATGTCGCATCCGCCCGTCCGGCGGAGCAGAAGAATGCCAAGAACGCCCGCAAGGTTGGGCCTGGTGATCATGCTGGCGGTCGGCGCCGCAACAGCTCAGGCAGAGAGCATCTCGGCAGGAGCGAAGGTTCTGGCTTCCCCTGTTCTCCCCGCTCCCGATCTGGAGATCACCGGCAGCCTGCCGGTTTCCGCACCGGAGATGGGCGATGCCCCCTCTGTTCGCGTCCGGCCCCACGGCGCGTTCGCGCCGTACCTGTCCAATCCCCCCGACATCGGCATCTCCCTCGACGCGACGGCCGTCATGCAGAGTCTCGAGGCACGTGGTTTCAGCGGCGTCAGCCGGCCTGTGCTGCGCGGCCGCACCTATGTGTGCGAGGCCACCGGCCCCCGGCGGGAGCGTGTGCGCCTGATGGTGGATGCGGGCACCGGCGTCATCGTCGGCCTCACGGTGATCGGCTTCGACAGCAGCCGCGATTAGGCCTTGCCTCGTGGGGCATGACCCGGGCCGTTGTCGGCCGCGCGGCGGCGGTGTATCGCTGGGTCGGGTGCCCTTCGGGCGCCGGAAAGACAGACCGGACGGCGGCGCGCCGGCCTGGTCGGCCACCGGGTGCCTCGGCGCATGAGCCTTTATCCCATCCCGTCGAATCCCGTTCCTGAAGGTGCCGTGACCGGCGTCTTCACCACCGCGGACGGGCGGAGCCTGCGTTTTGCCCGCTGGCGTCCGGAAGGCGCCCAGGGCACCGTGGCGCTCTTTCCGGGACGGGCGGAGTTCATCGAGAAATATTTCGAGGTCGTGCGCGAACTGCTGGAGCGGCGGTTCGCGGTCGCCATCTTCGACTGGCGCGGACAGGGCGGCTCCCAGCGGCTCCTGCGCAATCCCCGCAAGGGCCATGTGCGCCGCTTCAGCGACTACCAGCTGGATCTGGACGCCTTCGGCCGGCAGGTGCTGCTGCCGGACTGCCCGGCGCCCCATTATGCGCTGGCCCATTCCATGGGCGGCACCATCCTCCTGCAGGCGGTGCTGGACGGGCGGCGATGGTTCGACCGTGTGGTGCTCTCGGCGCCCATGCTCGACATTGCGATGGTGCCCTATCCCCGCGCGACCCACGCGACGGCGCGGTTCCTGCGCGGCCTTGGGCTCGGGCGCGCCTTCGTGCCGGGGGGTGGTTCGGCCATCGTCACCAACCAGCCCTTCGAGGGCAATCTGGTCACGTCCGATCCGGAGCGCTATGCGCGCGCGGCCGCCGTGACGGCGAAGACGCCGGACCTGGGCCTCGGCTCACCCACCATCGGCTGGCTGGCCGGCGCCTATGACGCCATGGAGATGCTGCGCCAGCCGGAGGCCCTGCGGGAAATCCGCCAACCGCTGCTGGTGGTGGCGGCCGGCGCGGAGCGCATCGTCAGCAATGCCGCCATCGAGCACGTGGCCTCCCGGCTCATCGCCGGGGCCTATGTGACGGTGCCGGCGGCCCGGCACGAGATCCTGATGGAGCGGGACATCTTCCGCGCCCAGTTCTGGGCCGCCTTCGACGCCTTCATCCCCGGTTCGTCGCCCTTCTGAGAGCCCGCTCAGGGATTGAGCCGCTTCAGCGCCTGTTCGTGCACGGCCTTGCTGCCCGCGGCAACGACCCGACCACCCGCCACCGGTGAGCCGCCCTCCCAATTGGTCACGATGCCGCCCGCGCCTTCGATGACCGGCACGAGGGCGACGATGTCGTGGTCTTGAAGGCCGGTCTCGATGACGAGATCCACGAGGCCTGCCGCCACCATGCAGTAAGCGTAGCAGTCGCCGCCATAGCGCGAGAGGCGCACATCCCGCTCTACGCTTTGGAAGAGCGTGCGGTCGGCCGCGTTCATCAGCAGCGGGCTGGTGGTGAAGAGGATGGCGTCCTCCAAGCGGCCGCAGTCGCGGGTCAGGAGGCGGCGCTTTCCGGCCGGGCCGAGATAATGGGCGCTGCCACCATCGCCGAAGAAGCGCTCGCCGATGAAGGGCTGGTGCATCATGCCGTAGACGGGCGCGCCCTGCTTCAGAAGGCCGATGAGCGTGCCCCAGGCGGGCATGCCGGAGATGAACGACTTGGTGCCGTCGATGGGGTCGAGCGCCCACACATAATCCGCGTCGCGGCGCTCGTTGCCGAACTCCTCGCCGATGATGCCGTGCTCGGGAAAGGTCGTAGTGATCATGCGCCGCATCACCTGCTCGGCGGCGCGGTCCGCCTCGGTCACCGGATCGAAGCTCTGGCCCTTGCGGCGTCCCTTGTCCTCGACACCGATGGCGGTGCGGAAGAAGGGCAGGATGGCCTCGCCGGAACGGGTGGCGAGATCGTGGACGAAGGCATCCAGGGCAACGGCGGACATGAGCGCAATCCTTGATCGGCTGTCGCGCGGCACCACCGCGCGTGGATTGCCATAGTGCGCCGCGCCTCCCGAGGAAAGGCCTTGGACGGCGCTGGGCGGAAAGGGCGCGGTTCAGGCCTTCGCGCCTCCCGCGCTCGCGAAGGGATCGTGAGGCGGCTTTTGAGGCAATACCCATGGGCACTCGGCCCAGCCCGTGGGCTAAATGGTTTCAAACCATTGAAAATCAAGGATCGTTCAATTTTGCATCATGCCCAAACTATCGCCACGCCACACTCTTGATGCAAAAGGGGCAGGAGCGCATATTGATGCGGCGCGGCATTGCTCGCTGCGATGCCGCTGCCCTCCTTGGGCGTTTCCTCCCTAGACTTGGGCCGCTCTGCGTGAGCGGCCCCTTTCTTTTTGGGGCACGCCCCGCGCCCTCATCGGGCGCCCGCCTCTCCGACATCATGAGCCGCACCCAGCCGGAGCACCCTCCGGGCGTCAGGCCGTGCCCTTACGCGAAGCTCCCCTTGTGTCCCTTTCGAGCGAACCCGCCAGACCGAAAGAAGCGAAAGAAAAACGAAAACCGCCCCGAAGGGCGGTTTCGGACGAAAAAATTCGCCTTAAATTTCAATTGCTTGCACTAATATATATGGCTGCGACAAAAGAGGGCTTGATTTCTGGCGCCGCAATGGGCTATTGCTGCATTGCGACATGGCGATTGGCGTCGCTCTGTCGCTGCCCTCCTTGGGCGTTTCCTCCCTAGACTTGGGCCGTTCGCTTCGCGGACGGCCCCTTTCTTTTTGGGCCTGTCGGAACCGACGGGAGAGCCCGCGTCTGTTGACGTCTTGGCTCACGTCCGAATTCGTATATCTGCCATTCACAAAACGCAAGGCAGATTTGCGTGGGTCGCTACCGTAGCGACACGTTTCTTCCACAAAACGTGCAAAATGTTGAGGAAACGCCTTATTCGGCGGCAGCCGCAGCACGCGGCGGCATCAGTTCGCCGGCCAGGTTGAACAGGCAGGCGCACACCGCCGCCAGATCCGCGCGCACCCGGTAGAAGTCCGGCCCGCGCTCGTAGGAGGCCTCGTCCATATAGAGGCCGCGGTTGATCTCGATCTGCACCGCATGCAGCCCGGCGCTCGGATTGCCGTAGTGCTCGGTGATGTAGCCGCCCGCATAGGGCTTGTTGCGCACCACCACATAGCCCCGATCCACCAGCTCCCGCTCCAGCACCTCGGCCACACGGCCGGAACAGCTGGTGCCGTAGCGATCGCCCAGCACGAAATCGGCGCGGGGCATATCCTCGCGCTGCGGACCGGAGGGCATGGAATGGCAGTCCACCAGCACCGCCGCGCCAAAGGCGCGCTGGGTGCGGGAGATCAGGCGGCGCAGCGCCTGATGGTACGGCTTGTAAAAGGTCTCGATGCGCTCCAGCGCCTCCGCCACCGAGAGGCGGCGACCGTAAATCTCCTGCGAATCCCCAACCACGCGGGCAATGGTGCCGAGCCCGCCCGACACCCGGATGGAGCGCGTGTTGGCGAAGGCCGGCAGGCGACCGTCGAACATGCGGGGGTCCAGCTCATAGGGCTCGCGGTTGAGATCAAGGAAGGAGCGCGGAAACAGCGCCCGCATCAGCGGCATGCCGGCGGAGACCACGTCGGCGAACAGCTCGTCCACGAAGCTGTCCTCGGAGCGGCGCAGGGTCTCGAAATCGAGGCGCGTCTGCTGCTCCACAAAGGTGCGGGGATAGATGCGCCCACTGTGCGGGGAATTGAAGACAAACGGCCCCGCCGGCTCCTCGGCCGCCAGAATCTCGAACGGCGGATCAATGCTATCGGCGATACAGGCTGTCATCGGAAAAAGCAGGTTCCGCACATCAGGAGGACGAGGCACGCGCAACGCGGGCGGCACCGTGGGAATAGTCGGCCATCATGGTCAACACCGCCCGCCGTGTGAAGGGCCTTTGCGCGCAGGAGGGTGGCTGGAGCCGCCAGGCTTCACTCTGAATTTACCCAAATCGGAGAGACAGGGATTTGGGGCGCCGTTAAGGCCACTGCAGCCGCAGCGGCAGGGCGACGTTGCGCGCCGCGTATGCTAGAGCCGGATTTCGTGGCGGATCGACGAGATCCTCCGGGGCAACCGTCTCTGACACTTGATTGTGCACGTTTCGCGAGACCTGTGCGGACGGGCTGAACGGAACGAGATCCGCATCTGGCCAACGCACGGTGCGGCAGGTGTGGGAAGGCAAGGGGAATGGGCGTGTCGAAAATTCTGCTCGCCGAAGACGACAACGACATGCGGCGCTTCCTGGTCAAGGCGCTGCAGAACGCCGGCTACCAGGTGGCCTCTTTCGACAACGGGCGCTCCGCCTATGAGCGGATGCGCGAAGAGCCGTTCGAGCTGCTGCTCACGGATATCGTCATGCCCGAGATGGACGGCATCGAGCTGGCGCGCCGCGCCACAGAGCTCGATCCCGACCTGAAGGTGATGTTCATCACCGGCTTCGCCGCCGTCGCGCTGAATGCCGATGTGGAGGCGCCCTGCGAGGCCAAGGTGCTCTCCAAGCCCTTCCACCTGCGCGACCTCGTCACCGAGGTCCACAAGATCCTGGCGGCCGCCTGAGCGGCGCCATCCCCAGTCATTCACAGGCAGCTTCAACCGGCCGCTTGCGTCCCTGAGGGCGAGCCGATATAGAGGCCTCCTTCCCGGCGGATGGGCGCGTAGCTCAGCGGGAGAGCACTACGTTGACATCGTAGGGGTCACAGGTTCGATCCCTGTCGCGCCCACCATCCGCACCCTTCCAGATCCCTTGAGATATCCGGAACAGGTGCCGCAGATCGCAAGTTCTGCGGATGAGAGCGGCGTGCGGCCGCAGGCGGTCATCCAGAGGCCGCCCTTTTGCGTACCAGCCCCGTTGCGACGTATGCCGCCTTCGTGCCGGCCCGCACCCCCGCCTTGAGCGTGGGCATTGACGGCGGCGGCACCACGGCCCATGAGGCGGCCCAGAGGTGACCGATGACTGTGACGACCGCCCCCGCCTTTGGCGACACCCGCCATTTCCCCGCCGAGCATCCCCGGGTGAACTACGGCCGGATCGGCGTGCTGCTGGTAAATCTCGGCACGCCGGAAGCGACCGACTACTGGTCCATGCGGCGCTACCTCAAGGAATTCCTCTCCGACACCCGCGTCATCGAGACCAACCGCGCGCTGTGGTGGGTGATCCTCAACGGCATCATCCTCACCGTGCGCCCCGGCCCCAAGGGCCGCGACTACGAGACGATCTGGAACAAGGAGCGCAACGAAGGTCCGCTCAAGACCATCACGCGCGGGCAGTCCGAGAAACTCGGCGCCATGATCGCCGACCGTGACCCACGCATCGTGGTGGACTGGGCCATGCGCTACGGCAAGCCGCCCATCGCCGAGCGGCTGGACGCGCTTCAGAAGCAGGGCTGCGAACGCATCCTCATCGTGCCCATGTATCCGCAATATGCCGCCGCCACCTCCGCGACCGTCTGCGACAAGGCCTTCGACGCGCTGAAGAAGATGCGCTGGCAGCCGTTCATCCGCATCGCGCCCAACTGGCATGACGATCCGGTCTATATCGACGCGCTCGCCACCTCGCTCGAGGGCCACCTCAAGGGGCTCGACTTCGAGCCGGAGGTGATTCTCGCCTCCTACCACGGCGTGCCGAAGTCGTACCTGATGAAGGGCGACCCCTATCACTGCCAGTGTCTGAAGACGACGCGCCTGCTGCGCGACCGGCTCGGCATGTCGGAAGAGAAGCTGCGCACCACCTTCCAGTCGCGCTTTGGCAACGAGGAATGGCTCCAGCCCTATACGGACAAGACCGTGGAGGCGCTGGCCCGCGGCGGCGTGAAGCGGATCGCAGTCCTCAACCCCGGCTTCACCGCCGACTGCCTCGAAACGCTGGAGGAGATCGGCGGCGAGAATGCCGAGATCTTCCATCTCCACGGGGGCGAGAAATTCGCCGCCATCCCCTGCCTCAACGATACGGACGAGGGCATGCGGGTGATCGAGAACGTGGTGCGGCGCGAGCTCTCCGGCTGGATCGCGGCCTGACAACCCCCTCCCCTCTCGACGGACATAGGCAGCGGGCGGCCGGGCCGCCCGCTTGCCCCGCCGCGCGCGCCGTGTCCTAAATCACCGCCCGGCGCAGACCGGAAACGGGAGATGGACCATGCCCCTCAGCGGCTTCAGCCTGTTCGTGATCGTGGTTCTCGTGCTGGCGCTGGCCATCGTCATCGCCGGCGTGAAAACCGTGCCGCAGGGTTACCAGTTCACGGTCGAGCGCTTCCGCCGCTACACGCGCACGCTCTCGCCCGGCCTCAACCTCATCGTTCCCTTCGTCGACACCATCGGCAACCGGGTGAATGTGATGGAGCAGGTGATCAATGTTCCGACGCAGGAAGTGATCACCAAGGACAATGCCACGGTCTCGGTGGACGGCATCGCCTTCTTCCAGGTGTTCGATGCCGCCCGCGCCTCCTATGAGGTGGCGCAGCTCGACAAGGCCATTCTCGCCCTCACCATGACCAACATCCGCACGGTCATGGGCTCCATGGACCTTGACCAGTTGCTCTCCCACCGCGACGCCATCAACGAGCGCCTCCTGCATGTGGTGGATGCCGCCGCCGCCCCCTGGGGCGTGAAGGTGACGCGCATCGAGATCCGCGACATCGTGCCCCCCACCGATCTCGTGAACGCCATGGCCCGTCAGATGAAGGCCGAGCGCGAGAAGCGCGCCGCCATTCTGGAGGCCGAGGGCCAGCGCCAGTCGGAAATCCTGCGCGCGGAAGGCCAGAAGCAGGCCCATATTCTGGAAGCCGAGGGCCGCCGGGAAGCGGCGCTGCGGGATGCGGAAGCCCGCGAACGCCTCGCGGAAGCCGAGGCGAAGGCGACCACCTTGCTCTCGCAGTCGGTCAATGAGGGCTCGCCGGCAGCGCTCAATTACTACATCGCCGAGAAATATGTGGCCGCCTTCCAGGCGCTGGCGCAGGCGCCAAACCAGAAAGTGGTGCTGCTGCCCTATGAGGCGACCGCCCTCCTCTCCTCGCTGGGCGGCATTTCGGAACTGGCGCGGGCGGCCTTCGAGCAGGCGCCGGCGCCCAGGCGCCCTGGCCCCACGGGCCCGGCGCGTTCCACCCCCGGCACGACACCCTCGCCCTTCGCCCAGCCCGGCCCCGACGCATGAGCATGCTTGGCGACATCAGCCCCTATTGGCTCTGGTTCGCCATGGGCGGGGTGCTGCTGGTGGCGGAAACCATCGTGCCAGGCGCCTTCCTCGTCTGGTTCGGCCTCGCCGCCCTCGCGACGGGCCTCCTCTCGCTGGTGGCGGACATGGGCTGGCAGGGGCAGGTGCTGGCGTTCGCCGGATGTGCCGTCGTGGCCGTGCTCATCGGCCGGCGCATTGCCCTGCGCGGCGGCGGCACCGATCGCCCCTTCCTCAACCGGCGGGCGGAAGCACAGGTGGGCCGCGTCTTCACGCTTGAGGCTCCCATTGCCGACGGCGCCGGGCACGTGCGCATCGACGACAGCATCTGGCGCATCAGCGGGCCGGACCTGCCGGCTGGAGCCAAGGTGATCGTGCTCCGGGTGGAGGGCACGGTGCTGCTCGTCGGCCCTGCGTAAGGCGCTGCGGCAGGCCGCCCCACTTGCCGACGTCGCACTCCGCTCCGCAGACTTGGCGGCCGTGCCGCGAGGGGGGCGGCCGGAGGGGCGATGACGAAGACCAGCCGGAGCGAGGGCGGAACGACGGAGGCGGAGCTTGCCGCGCTGCCCTTCGAGTATCGCCTGCAGCGCACACCGGTGGGTGTCATCATCCTTGACGCGCAGCAGCGCATCCGCGCCGCCAATCCGCAGGCCCGCCTGCTGCTCGCCCGGCGCAGTGAACCGCTGATCGGCACCGACATCCTCTCCCTCCATCCGGAAGCCGCCCGCGCCAAGGTGGCATTTCTGCTTCAGAGCGCCCGCGACAGCGCGGAGGGCGCCGCCTCCTTGGTGGTGACCACTGCCATGGGCAGCCTCGTCGCCAAGGTGACGCGGCTGGAGGACACGGCGGACGGTGGCTTCTGCATGATGTTCCATGCGCTGGGCGCCCGCACCATGGGCGAGCCCGACCTGCCGCCCGAGGCCGAGGCGCCCCGGCTGCTCAAGCTGCCGGTGATGCGCGGGACCGGCGACGTGACCGGCCTCATCGACGTGGAGGACGTGGTCTTCCTCAGCGCCGAGGGCCATTATGCCCGCGCCGTCACGCGGGACGTCACGGCCTTCTGCCCGCGCGCCTTGGCCGATCTGGAGCCGCGGCTCGATCCGGCGCTGTTCCTGCGCGTGCATCGCCGGCACATGGTGAACATCCGTCACGTGCGCGCCGCCGAGCGCAGCGACGGACGCTGGTGGCTGCGGATGGCGGATGCGGGCTCCTCCCGCCTGCCGGTCAGTCGCGCCAGGGTGGCGGACATGCGCCGGATGCTGGCGGTCTAGCCAACGGGCTCATGTCATTCATGCAGCGCTGATGCCGTTCGTGCAGGCGCCCGCCTCCTGAGGCCGCCGCCGTTGCGGGCCAGTCCCACCCCATGGCTCTCTCGCGCAGAACCGTATTGCCAGCGCGAGAGCCCGATGAACCTCCTCACCACCACCCCGGCCGGCGACCGCTACGTGACGTTCAACGGCATCGATTTCGAGGGCAACATGGCGCGCGTTCTCGCGCACCTCCGCCGCTATATCGACGACCCGCGCACCGGCAACGCCTTCTGGGACCGCTTCAAGGCCCGACTCGCTGCGGCAGAGAGCGGCGGCAACGCCTTCCAGGACAAGCTGCTGCTCCTCCATTCCCATGTCTATTACATGGGAGACCTGTTCGAGGACCAGGAGGACGAAGCCGCCCTCGCCGACCTGAGGAAGCTGGAAGAGGAATGCTTCTGAGCCTCGCCGGAGGACCAGACCATCTGGCATGATGCCTGCGGGCGCCGCCGCGCGTCCGCCTTCTCCTGCCGGATGCTGGCCGCATGCTCATCGCCCATCTTTCCGACCCGCACCTGCGCCCGCGAGGCGAACTTTACCAGGGACTCGTGGACTCCAACGCCATGTTTTCGGCCGCCGTCGCGCACCTCAATGCGCTCGATCCGGCGCCGGATGTGGTGCTGCTGAGCGGTGATCTCGTGGATCACGGCAGGGCGGAGGAATACGCCTTCGCCCGCGAGGCCCTCGCCGCCATCCGTCCGCCGCTGCTCGCCATCCCCGGCAATCACGACGAGCGGGCGGCCTTCCGTGCCGCCTTCGCCGACCATGCGCATCTGCCGCCGTCCGGCCCGCTCCATTTCGCGGTGGACGACCTCGGTCCGGTGCGGATCATCGGCCTCGACGTGACCGTGCCCGGCCACCACCACGGCGAGATGGACGAGGCCGCCTGCGACTGGCTGGAGACCACGCTGGCGCAGGCCCCCGGCCGCCCGACGCTGGTGATGATGCACCAGCCGCCGTTCGACAGCGGCATCGGCTATATCGACGCCTACAATTGCCGGGGCGGGGACCGGCTCGCCGCCATCCTCGCCCGCCATCGCCAAGTGGAGCGGCTGGTCTGCGGCCACATCCACCGCTTCATGCAACTGCGCTTCGGCGGCACGCTGCTGGTGACGGCGCCGAGCACCACCACCGCCATCGCGCTGCGCCTCGCGGCCGGTGCGCGCCCCGCTTCCTACGTGGAGCCCCCGGCTTTACTGCTGCACGACTGGCGGGAAGGGACCGGGCTCATCACCCATCACGTGCCGATCGGCACCTTTCCCGGCCCCTATCCCTTCTATTGAATGATCGCTCCGCCGATCATCCGGCCATGCCCGCCGTCACCGCGCGGGCGACATCCGCATGGATGGCATCGCTGCCCCGGCCATCGAGCCGGCTCGCTGTGAGATAGCTCGCGATGACCAGCGGCGCGCGGCCGGGCGGCCAGGCGATGGCGACATCGTTGCTCGTGCCGGTGCGGGCTGGACCTGTGCCGGTCTTGTCCCCGACGGTCCAGCCCTTGGGCAGGCCGGCGCGCAGGCGCTTGTCGCCGGTGCGGCAGCCGATCAGCCAGTCCTTCAGCGCGCCGCGCGAGGCCGGAACGAGCACATCACCCAGCACGAGACGCACCATGTCGTCCGCCACCGCGTCGGGGGTCGTGGTGTCCATGTCCGAGCCTTCCGGCACCACATTCAGCTCCGGCTCCGCGCGGTCGAGCCGCGTGACGGGATCGCCGGCGCTCCTCAGGAAACGCGTCACCGCCGCCGGGCCGCCGATCTGGCGCAGCAGCAGGTTTGCGGCGCCATTGTCCGACCAGATCACGGCGGCGGCGCACAGATCGGACAGGCTCATGCCGGAGCCGACGTGCTTCTCCACCTCCGGCGCATAGGCGATGAGGTCCGCCCGGGTGATGGGCACCATGTCCGTCAGCTTCAGATGGCCGCGATCCGCCTCGGCGAGAACGGCGGCAGCCAATAGAAATTTGAAGGTGCTGCACATGGGAAAGCGCTCGCCGCCGCGATGGGCGAAGCGGGCGCCTGTGCCCGTGTCGATGACCGCCACGCCGAGCCGCCCGCCGCTGCGCGCCTCGAGCGCGGCGATCTTCTGGGCGAGATCGGCCGCACCGAAGGCTTTCTGACCGCTCGCCCGCACGAGCTGCGGCATCACCAGGGCCGCACCCAGAGCCCCCATCACCAAACGTCGCGAGATCATGGCTCACGTCTCCTTTCGCGAGCGGACGATGCAAGAGGGTGCGGGCGCGGACAAACGATGATATTTCGAGCAAGGCATGATTTTAACTAATGGCTGCGCATGGACCGCCCGCAACTGCCGCTGAATGCCCTGCGTGCCTTCGAGGCGGCGGCGCGCCACCTCAACATCACCCGCGCCGCCATGGAGCTGTGCGTGGGACAGGCGGCGGTGAGCCACCAGATCAAGGCGCTGGAGACGCGGCTCGGCGCCCAGCTCTTCCGACGCCTGCCGCGCGGACTGGCCCTCACCGACGAGGGCGCCGCCCTTCTGCCGCTGGTGCGCGATGCCTTCGACCGCATCGGCGCGACGCTCGACCGGTTCATGGACGGGCGGCTGCGCGAGGTGCTGACCGTGGGCGTGGTCGGCACTTTCGCCGTGGGCTGGCTCCTGCCGCGTCTGCCGGATTTCGCCGCCGCCCATCCCGGAATTGATCTGCGAGTGCTCACCAACAACAACCGTGTCGATCTGGCGGGCGAGGGGCTCGACTGCGCCATCCGCTTCGGCGACGGCTCCTGGCACGGGGTCGCGGCGGCCGAACTCATGCCCGCGCCACTGTCGCCTCTATGTGGTCCCGCGCTTGCCGCGCGCCTCTCGCGGCCGGCCGACCTCGCCCATGTGCCGCTGCTGCGCTCCTACCGCACGGAGGAATGGTCCCGCTGGTTCGCCGCTGCCGGTACGCCGGCGCTCACCTTCCGTGGACCCGTGTTCGATTCCTCGCCCCTCATGGCGAGCGCGGCCGCGGCCGGCCACGGAGTCGCCTTGCTGCCGGTCCGGATGTTCAGCGCCGACCTGGTGGCGGAGCGCCTTGTACAGCCCTTTCCCATTGCCATCGATGCCGGCCGCTATTGGCTGACGCGCCTGTTCTCACGCCCGGAGACGCCGGCCATGGCCGCCTTCCGTCGCTGGATCGAGACGGCAGTCGCCACGGATGAAAGCGGGCACTGACACGGGCCTTCCGGCTCGTTCGCACCGCCCGCCGTTACCGCCACCGTTGCGGCAGTGCAGAATTTTGATCCGTGCGGTTGATTTCTACCGCAGGATGGAGAACAGTTTCAGATGATAGGAGCTGACGCTCGGGGGTGGGGGTTTCAAAAAGGTATTCAGCTCTCCTGCTTTTCGCAGGACATTTGCTAACAACTTCATATTCGGCCCATATCTTGGCCTTCCTCGGACGTTGGAGCGCGTGCATGATCTTGGCCCTGCCCTGATCTGCACGCGCTTTCTATTTCACGCCGGGCATCTCTCTACGTCAGAGCAGCGGCGGAAAAGCGTCGTCCAGGAACGGGAAAGCTCGCTGGCGAGGCGGATCGTCTTCGCCACATCGCAGGCGAAGGGAACAAGACCTTCGGAACGCAACAAGCGTTGAATGCGTATCACCCGAATAAAAAAGGACGGTATCATTTGAAGGAGGCGAATGTCTTCGATCGCCACCACTTTGCCGGACGATCCGATTTATCTCGCGTTGTCAATAGCTTGTGATTTACCAAGCAGCCTATCGAGCTGCCGCCTGACACTGAGATGGCTCGCACTGTATTGCTAGCTATTCCCGGAAATTCATCCGTCCTTCTTGGACATTTCGCGTTTGCGGAAAAAAATCCGCTGAAAATGGGACAGCAATGTTGATTTTTCTCATGGCCGGGACAAACATCACGTCATCGGCGTTGCGCAGCCTGACGAAGCCCCGCAACCGATAGTGTAGCCTTGCCGCAGGCGAGGTCTTGCGTCTCTCTGTTGATCATCTGCGTTCCCGCAGGGAGCGGCGCGTTTTCCGAACGCTGCCCCGAGGGCTCATCGTGCAACAGCGACCTGCTGCTCATTCAGGCGCATGGAACGGCTGCGACAGACAGCCGGCGGATGACGCGCGTCCTCATTGAAGGACGTTTGGCGTCAGCCGCGCGGAGGAAATGCAAGGGACGGCATCCGCCGTGCGCTCCGGCGCGCGCGCCGTGCGTCCCTCCAAGGGGTATCGGGACTCCAGATGGGGATGGACTTTCCACGATGCATGGCACATTCGACGCCGCTCTCAAGGCCAGCCTTTCCGCCGACACTCCGGAGAAGGTGATCGATCTGGCGGATCATTCCGCCGCCGTCGCCGCCGGCAAGGCGCGCGCCATCCAGGCGATCACCGGCCAGACGCGCATGCTCGCGCTCAACGCCACCATCGAGGCAGCCCGAGCCGGGGACGCCGGGCGCGGCTTCGCGGTGGTCGCCGAGGAAGTGAAGGCGGTGAGCGCGGAGATCGGCCGCCTCGCCTCCGACATGGAAACGGAACTGCGCAGCGCGCTCGACGAATTGCGGGCGGTGGGCCGCCGCATGGCGCAGGACGTTCGTGGCCAGCGCCTTGTCGATCTCTCGCTCAATGCCATCGAGATCATCGACCGCAATCTCTATGAGCGCACCTGCGACGTGCGCTGGTGGGCCACCGATGCCGCGCTGGTCAACTGCGGAGATCCCACGCCCGAGCGGGTGGCGGAGGCCGAGCGCCGGCTGGGCGTCATCCTCTCGGCTTACACCGTCTATCTCGACCTGTGGTTCTGCACGCCTGAGGGACGCGTCGTCGCCCACGGCCGGGCGGACCGTTATCCCAATATCCGGGGCCTCGATGTCTCCCGCGAATCCTGGTTCCGGGAAGCCATGGACAGCGTCTCGGGCGATGATTACGCGGTCGCCGACGTGAACCCCTGCCCCGCGCTGCGCGGGGCGCCCGTCGCCACCTATGCCGCGGCGGTGCGCGAGGGCGGCGCGCTGCGCGGAAAGCCGATCGGGGTGCTCGGCATCCATTTCGACTGGGAGCCGCAGGCGCGCGCGGTGGTGGAGGGCGTGCGCCTCTCGCCGGATGAGGCGGAACGCTCGCGCGTGCTGCTGGTGGACGCGCGGGGCCGCGTCATCGCCTCCTCGGACAGGCGGGGCATTTTCACCGAGCTTGTGAACCTCAACGCGCGGGGCCGAACCAGCGGCATCGATCATACGCCCGACAGCAAGACCATCGCCTTCCACATGACGCCGGGCTACGAGACCTATCGCGGGCTCGGCTGGGCCGGCGTCATCATGCAGGATCCCCTGCACGCGGGCATGCGGCACCACCGCTAGGGCCGGCTTTCCTTTCAGCCTTTCGCGCGCTCAAATGGGCGCGCGAAAGGCCAGATGATGATCCATGACAGCGACACCGCCCTCATCCTTGTCGATCTCCAGCGGGACTTCCTGCCCGGCGGGGCGCTCGCGGTTGCCGACGGTGACGCGGTGGTGCCTCTGGCCAACGGGCTCTCCCGGCGCTTCTCGAATGTGATCCTGACGCAGGACTGGCACCCTGCCGGCCACATCTCCTTCGCGTCGAGCCATGCCGGGCACATGCCCTTCAATGTCATCACCCTGCCCTATGGGCAGCAGGTGCTCTGGCCGGATCACTGCGTGCAGGGCACGGAGGGCGCGGACTTCGCGCCGGGCCTCGATGTGCCCCACGCGCAACTGGTGATCCGCAAGGGCCACCACGCGCACATCGACAGCTATTCCACCTTCTATGAAGCGGACCATCACGTCACCACGGGCCTGACAGGATACCTGCGGGCGCGCGGATTCCGCCGCGTGGTGCTGGCCGGTCTCGCCCTCGACTTCTGCGTCGGCTGGTCCGCCCTTGATGCCGCTCGCGACGGCTTCGAGACCTTCGTGGTGGAGGAGGCCTGCCGCGCCATCGATACGCACGGCTCGCTCCACCGGGCGCGGGAGGACATGGCCCGCGCCGGCGTACGCCCACTGACCCTCACCGACGCTGGGATCTGAGGGCGCCCGCCAGGCTCAGCGCAGGACCTGGATCACGCGCCGCGTGCCGGGCTCCACCAGAACCGTCTCATTGGTCTCGGTGAGCACATAGCCGTAGCGGCCGGTGTCGAAGCCCGCGTCATCGGAGGCCGTGAAAGTCTGGATGGCGACGCCTGCGGGCAGTTCCGTGCCCACCACCGGCTGATAGGTGGTGGTGAAGCTGGCGCGCGGGCCGGGATGGGCCACCACGTAGCGCTGCACATAGGTGCTCTGCTCGGGCGAGAGCACGACCACCGTGTCCGGTGCGGTCAAGACCGCCTGCGGCTGGGTCACGATGACGGCGGACTGGGCCGAAGCGGCAGCGGGAAAGACGAAAGCGGCAAGCGCCGCGGCGACCGGAAGGCGGAAAGACATGGCGGGTCTCCCTTGAAGTGTCATGGGGCCTCAACGCCCCCTTCGCCCGGCCGTTCCACGAAGCCTCGGCGCGCCAAGGGCCGGCGCGTTCCACAATCGGCGGCCCGTCGGGCCTTCCGCCCGCGCTCCGGCGTTCCTAGATGCAGGAAAACACCCCGTCGCTCCGAGCGGCAGGCAAACGATAAGGGAGGACCATCTGGCCACGCCGCATCCCATGGAAATCGCGCCGGACGCGCTCTGGTGGCCCGGCCGCCTCGACCGTCCGGCACAGGAGGCCTTGGTTGAGGAGGTGCGCGAGGTCCTGCGGGCTGCGCCCCTGTTCCAGCCGGCCATGCCCCGGACCGGCAAGCCCCTGTCGGTGCGCATGAGCAATTGCGGGCCATTGGGCTGGGTGGCGGATGCGTCAGGCTATCGCTACCAGCCCTTCCATCCCGAGACACGCGAACCCTGGCCGCCGATGCCCGAGACGCTGCTGCGCCTGTGGGCGGACTTCTCCGGCAGCGCCGTGCCGCCCGAGGCCTGCCTCGTCAACTGGTACGCACCGGACGCCCGCATGGGGCTGCATCAGGACCGCGACGAGGCGGATTTCTCCGCCCCGGTGCTTTCGGTGTCGCTGGGCGACACGGCGGTGTTCCGTATCGGCGGCGAGGCCCGCACCGATTCCACCCGCTCCATCCGCCTCGAATCGGGCGACGTGCTGCGGCTCGGCGGGCGCAGCCGTCTGGCGTTCCACGGCGTGGACCGCATCCTGCCCGGCACGTCCACCCTGCTCGGCGTGGAAGGCCGCATCAACCTCACGCTCCGGCGCGTCACCGCCCCATGAGCGATCCGGAACCCCGGTCCGCCTGACCGGTTGCGCCAGATGCGCCTCACCGTGATACAGCTTGACCTTGACCGGACCGGCCGCAAGGTGACGCGCAGGTGTCACGCTTTAGCCGGCTTTGCGCCACACAAGACCCCGCTCGCGGTTCCGCGCGCCGATCCCAGGAGCCATTCATGCGTCTGCCGCTGGCCTTCGCTCTGCTTTTGATCTCCGGCAGCCTCGCCTTCGCGGCGGACGCGGTGTTTCCCCGTGGCTCGCTCGTGGGCCTCGTCCCGCCGGAGGGCATGACCGAGGCCAATGCCTTCCCCGGCTTCGAGGATCCCAACAAGAACGCGTCCATCCTCATCGTCGAGATGCCGCCGGAGGCCTACGATCAGGTGCTGACCGGCTTTACCGATGCGGCGCTCGCCGGCAAGGGCATCATGGTGGAATCGCGCGCGCCGCTCACCATCCCCGATGCCAAGTCCGTGCTGGTGACGGGCACGCAGGCGGCCGGCGCGCTCCGTGTCCGCAAGTGGATCCTGCTCGCCGGCTCGCCGCGCGGCACGGCGCTGGTGACGGTGCAGGTGCCGGAATCCAATGCGGCTGCCTTGCCTGACGCGGTGGTGCACGAGACGCTTCAGACGCTGGCCTTCCGCGCGCCGCCGAGCGTCGAGGAGCAGATGAAGACGCTGCCCTTCCGGCTGACCAACCTCTCCGGCTTCCGCGTCCTGCGCGTCATCCCGAACACCGCCGTCTTCCTCACCGACGGCCCGAAGAACGAATTCGAGGCCGCCGCGCAGCCCCTGTTCGTCATCTCGGTGGCGGCCGGCGCGCCGCGCGACGAGGACCGCCTGAACTTCGCCGTGCGGGCGCTCACCACCACCCCCGGCTTCCGCGATCTCAAGATCGAGCGGGCCGAACCGCTGCGCATCAACAACATGGCTGGCTTCGAGGTCATGGCCACGGCGAAGGAAGCGCAGGGCAATGCGGACGTGAAGGTGGCCCAGTGGATGCGCTTCGGCACCAATGGCTATCTGCGCATGATGGCGGTGGTGAAGGCCGATGCCTTCGCCGATTATTACAGCCGCCTGCGCGCCATCCGCGACGGCGTGGAGAGCGGCGGCGACCGCTGAAAACGCCACCGCCTGATCCCGAAACAAAAATGCCGCCCCAACGGGCGGCATTTTCGTATCAAGACCGTGACGGATCAGGCGGCGCCGCCTTGTCCGGCCGCTTCCTCGCTCGGTGCCGCAGGCGGCGCCTTCGGGCCGCCGCGGGCCACGCCCACGAGAGCCGGCCGCAGCACGCGGTCGCCGATCACATAGCCGGACTGCACCACCTGCACCACCGTGCCGGCGGCAACGGACGGGTCCGGCACCTCGAACATAGCCTGATGGAGATTGGGGTCGAACTTCTCGCCCACCGGCTCCACCTTGCGCACGCCGTGCTTCTCGAGATTCTTCAGCAGGCCGCGCTCGGTGAGCTCGATGCCGTCGATGAGGCCCTTGAGGGCACCCTCGGCATTGGCCTTGGTCTCGGCATCCACGGTCGCCAGCGCGCGGGCGAGGTCGTCCGCCACATTCAGGACGTCGCGGGCGAAGGAGGCGATGCCATACACCTTGGCGTCGGCAATCTCCCGGTCGGCCCGGCGGCGAATGTTCTCCGCCTCGGCGAAGGCCCGCAGATACTTGTCCTTGAAGGCCGCCACCTCGCCCTCGAGGCGTTCCTTCTCGCTCACCGGGCTCTCGGCCGCGGTCTCTTCCGCCTCGGCGCGCTCAGGCTCCGCGGAATAGATGCGGTGCTCCTCGCCGGGGGCGCCACCCTGATCGCTCATGCGCAATTCCCTAAAATCCGGCCGTCCGCGCCAATGCGGACCGGCTGTTCACGATTTCGTTCCGCATATCGGAGTGTCGCGCCGAAAAATCAAGCCGCGTCAGCACCGGGCGCGCCGAGAACGCGGCTGACCACCCGCGCCGTGAAATCGACCATGGGAACGATGCGCCCGTAATTGAGCCGGGTCGGCCCGATGACGCCGAGCACGCCGACCACGCGCCCCTGCCCGTCGCGATAGGGCGCGACGATGGTGGAGGAGCCGGACATGGAGAACAGCTTGTTCTCCGAGCCGATGAAGATGCGCAGCGCCTGCCCCTCCTCCGCCCGGCCCAACAGATCCACCACGTCGCGCTTGGCTTCCAGATCGTCGAACAGCAGGCGGATGCGCTCGAGATCCTCCAGCGCATGCAGGTCCTCTAGAAGCTTGGCCTGCCCGCGCACGATCAGCTTGCGTTCGCCCGGTCCCTCGTCGGACCAGGAGGCGAGGCCGTCCTCCACCACCCGCGCGGTGAGCGTGTCGAGCTCCCGGCGCACTTCGGCCAGCAGCGTCTCCATCTCGGCGCGGGCCTCCCCCAGCGTGCGGCCGCGGATATGGGCGTTGAGGAAATTGCCCGCCTCCATCAGGGCGGCGGCCGGCAGGCCCGGCGGCAGCGGAAGCACCCGGTTCTCCACCTGCCCGTCTTCGGACACGAGGATGACCAGCGCCCGGCCCACATCGAGCGGCACGAACTCCACATGCTTCAGCAGCGGATCGGTCTTGGTGGCCGTCACCACGCCCGCCCCGCGCGAGAGGCCGGAGAGCAGCGCGGAGGCCTCCTGCAACACGCCTTCCACGGTGTGTCCCTTGGCGGCGGCGGCCACCTGCGCCTCGATGTTGCGCCGGTCCCGTTCGTTGACATCGCCGATCTCCAGCAGGGCATCGACGAAGAAGCGCAGGCCCCGCTCCGTGGGCAGGCGCCCGGCGCTGGTGTGGGGGGCATAGATGAGGCCCGCCGCCTCCAGGTCCGCCATCACGTTGCGGACCGAGGCGGGAGACAGCGTCATGGGGATGAGGCGGGCGATGTTGCGCGAGCCCACCGGCTCGCCCGTGGCGAGGTAGCTCTCGACGATCTGCCGGAAGATTTCGCGCGAACGCTCGTCGATCTGGGCGAGGGGGGCAGAGAAAGGCGAAATGATCGGGTCAATCGGCACGGGCGCGCTCCCATGGGCTCGATCGATGAATATGGGCAAGGCCGGACGGAACGTCCACGGGGCTCACGATCCGCTCGATCCCGGCGCGCGCCAGAGCCTGTAACAGCCGAGGGCGATGAAGCCGAGAGAGTCCAGAAGGATGAGACCCCATTTGCCGATGCCGAACCAGTAGAGGGCCGGCGACTGCGCATGGGCCTGCCAGACGCCGATATAGACCCATCCCTGCACCAGGCCGTACCACAGGTTGCCAACCGAGACGGCCGCGCAGAGCGCAAAGAAGAGCGTGCTCGCCCAGAGCTTGCCGCGGCTCGGCATGCGGCGCGGCGGCGACGTTTCGCGCGTCATGAGGTCTCCTTCCGCATCATGGAACCGTCCGGCAGGAAGGACGCGCACCGCGCGTTCCTGTTCCGCGGGCGGCGCACTTGCCCCCTGCCGCCCCGCCCCCTAAAAAGCCCACGAACCGAAATCTGACGATTGGACACTCCATGCGCCCCAGCCGCCGCGCCAATGACGAGATGCGCGCCGTTTCCTTCGAGCGGGGCGTGCTGCGCCATGCCGAGGGCTCCTGCCTCGTGAAGTTCGGCGATACGCATGTGCTCGTGGCCGCGACCCTTGAAGAGCGCCTGCCGCCGTGGCTGAAGGGCCAGGGCCGGGGCTGGGTGACGGCGGAATATTCCATGCTGCCGCGCGCCACGCTGGAGCGCACCCGCCGCGAGGCGACCACCGGCAAGCAGTCCGGCCGCACGCAGGAAATCCAGCGTCTCATCGGCCGCTCCCTGCGCTCGGTCACGGACCTCGTGGGCCTCGGCGAGCGCCAGATCACGCTCGACTGCGACGTGCTCCAGGCCGACGGCGGCACCCGCACCGCCGCCATCACCGGCGCGTGGGTCGCCCTGCATGACTGCCTGAACTGGATGTACCAGCGCTCCATGCTGAAGACGATCCCGCTCAAGGAGAACGTCGCGGCCATCTCCTGCGGCATCCATGAGGGCACCCCGGTGCTCGACCTCGACTATGCCGAGGACAGCAAGGCGGAGACCGACGCCAATTTCGTCATGACCGGCACCGGCGGCATCGTCGAGATCCAGGGCACGGCGGAGAAGACCCCCTTCTCGCAGGACGAACTGCTCTCCCTGCTCGCGCTGGCCCGCAAGGGCGTGGGCGAACTGGTGGAGCTGCAGAAGCAGGCGATCAAGGCATGAGCCGCAAGCTGACGGGCCGCATCGTCATCGCGACCCACAATCCGGGCAAGCTGAAGGAAATGCAGGAGCTGCTCGCCCCTTATGGCATCGAGGCGGTGTCGGCGGGCGAATTGAACCTGCCGGAGCCGGACGAGACCGGCACCACCTTCCGCGCCAACGCCCGCATCAAGGCGGAGGCGGCCGCCAAGGCCGCCGGCCTGCCGGCGTTTGCGGACGACAGCGGCATCGCGGTGGATGCGCTTGACGGCGCGCCGGGCATCTACAGCGCCCGCTGGGGTGGCCCCCAGAAGGATTTCCGCATGGCCATGGGCAAGGTGCACGAGGAGATGCTGGCGCGCGGCGCGGCTGAGCCCGCCCAGCGCACCGCCCGCTTCGTCTCGGCGCTCTGCATCGCCTGGCCGGACGGGCATCTGGAGGAATTCGAGGGCATCGTGGAGGGCGAGGTGGTGTGGCCGCCGCGCGGAAATTCCGGCTTCGGCTATGATCCCTTCTTCCTGCCGGAGGGGCACACCCGCACCTTCGGCGAGATGACCTCGGAAGAAAAGCATTCCATGCCGCCGCTTGGCCTCGGCCTCTCCCACCGCGCCCGCGCCTTCCGCCAGCTCGCGCTGGCCTGCCTCGAGGGCTGATGGGCGCGGTTTTGCAGGTTCCGGGGGACGGGCCAGGCCACGCACGTATGGGCACCACCCGGCCTGCCCCCTCCCCACCCTCCCCCGCAGGCGGGAGAGGGCTTTGCCGCGACGCCATCGGCCCCGCCCCGCTTATTCCCCCCCCATCCCCCCCACGCCACGCGCCCCCTCCCCCCTTGCGGGGGAGGGCTGGGGAGGGGGGTAATGCCCTCGCCGCCCAAAGCGCCGTTGGGCTGACCCAAGCGCCTTCCGGAGGCCAAGCCCCAAGCGGCGCCCATTCTACCCCCCTCCCAACCCTCCCCCTCAAGGGGGGAGGGCTTGAGGGCGCGCGCGGTCAAACCGGCGCTCATGAGCACCAGACACCAGCGACGGCGGTCCGTCCCGCTTGCGGGACAGGCTCCCTCTCCCGCCTGCGGGGGAGGGCTGGGGAGGGGGCACAGCGGGCCACCAGCGCCACAGCCACGGCTCAGCCTCGCGCCAACAAAACGCCTCCCCGGCGGCCCGCACCATGACGGCGCAAGACACAGCCGGCGGGTTCGGCGTTTATGTGCATTGGCCCTTCTGTCTCGCCAAATGCCCCTATTGCGACTTCAACAGCCACGTGCGGCAGGCGCCGCCGGATCAGGCGCGCTATGTGGCGGCCTTCCGGCGCGAGATCGCGCACATGCGCGCGCTCACCGGGCCGCGCACGGCGGGGAGCGTCTTCTTCGGCGGCGGCACGCCCTCGCTGATGGCACCGGAGACGGTAGGCGCCATTCTGGACGCCATCCGCGAAGCCTGGACGCTCGCCCCCGATGCCGAGATCACGCTGGAGGCCAATCCCACCAGTGTCGAGGCCGGGCGCTTCCGGGGCTATCGGGCGGCGGGGGTGAACCGCGTCTCGCTGGGCGTGCAGGCGCTCGATGACGGCGAGCTGAAGAAGCTCGGGCGGATGCACACGGTGGACGAGGCGCTGGGCGCGGTGGGCATCGCCCGCTCCATCTTCGAGCGCGTGTCCTTCGACCTGATCTACGCCCGGCCCGGCCAGAACCCGCAGGACTGGGCGCGCGAACTCTCCCGTGCCATCGACGAGGGCTGCGAGCATCTTTCGCTCTATCAGCTCACCATCGAACCGGGCACGGCGTTCGAGAAGCTCTATTCCGCCGGCAAGCTCCTCATTCCCGATGACGAGCACGCCCGTGCCCTGTGGGACGTCACGCAGGAGGTGACGGCGGCGAGCGGGCTGCCGGCCTATGAAATCTCCAACCACGCCCGGCCGGGCGCTGAGGCGCGGCACAACCTCGTGTACTGGCGCTATGGCCTCTATGCCGGCGTCGGCCCCGGCGCGCACGGGCGCGTGGGGCAGAAGGGCGAGCGCCGTGCCACCTATACCGAGCGCCATCCGGAAGGCTGGCTGAAGGCGGTGGAGGCGAACGGCCACGGCATTGTTTCGGAGGAGGTGCTCACCGCCGCCGAGCAGGCGGACGAGATGCTGCTCATGGGCCTGCGCCTCGCCGAGGGCGTGGATCTTGCCCGCCACGCGGCGCTGGGCGGCACGCCCATCGACCCCGCCCGCATCGCAATGCTGGCGGATGAAGGGCTGGTGCGCCTTGATGGCACCCGCCTCAAGGTGCTGCCCCCCGGCTTCCCCGTGCTGAATGCGGTGATCGGGACACTGGCCGGCTGAGGCCTATTTCTTCGGGATCACTTCGGCGGGCAGCTCGAATTCGCCGCCTTCCGTGATGCCGATCTCCCGGAAGAAGGTCATGTGCATGTCGTAGGTGGGCTTCCCCCGGCACGCCATGACCTCCGGCGGCTTGCCCTCGGTCTCCGTGACAACCCCGCCGATGAGATCGACCCGGCCGGGAATCCAGTCGCCGACGGCAATGAAGACGGTATTGCGCACCGCCTCGCGCGTGAAGCGCAGCCAGATGCTGGCGCCGGCCGGATAGGAGATCATGCCGGACGAGAAGACGGCACCGGGCGGCGTGCCCTCGGGCGGATAGTTCACCAGCACCTTGTCGAGATGGCCGAAGCGATATTGCAGGCTGGCCTCTCCAGGTCCGCTGTCGCGCGAGGCGCAGACGGACGCCGTATGGCTCCCGAGATCGCAGGAAAAGATGATGGTCTCGTCCGCCCCGCAATAGCTGGGCGCCTCCGCACAAGCGGGCATGGCGAGCGCGAACGTCGCGGCAAGGCCGGACAAGGCTGTGCGCAAAGGCGCAACTGCGGGGGAAGTCATGGCGTTGATCCCGGGCGGGACAGATGGACGACGCCAAGCTAGCAGCCCGCGCCGAAGGACGCGGCGTGCGGTCCTACCGCTCGCTGCGGGCGAGCACGTCCATCAGTTCGTCGATCTTCTTTGCCTGCTCCTCCGGATCGCCGGAGCGGATGGCATGCGCGACACAATGGCCCACGTGATCGCGCAGCACCTCTTCCTCCGCACGCCGGAGCGCGGCGCGGACGGCGGCGATCTGGGTCACGATATCAATGCAATAGCGGTCTTCCTCGACCATACGGGAGATGCCGCGCACCTGCCCCTCGATGCGGTTGAGGCGTTTCAATACGGAAGATCGGGCCGGTTCCTTCATGCTTGATGAGATACCCCTGCAGGGTATAAAAGACAAGACAGGATACCCCTAGGGGGTAATGAGATGTGATGCAGCGCAAGGCGCCGGCATCGCACCTCCGCTTCGCTGGAGGCCCTATGGCACACGAGCATCACACTCACGGATCGAACGCGGACGCGGGCTCCTGCTGCGGCGGCAAGGCCCCCGCCCCGCTCGACCTTGCCCCCAAGGCCGCATCGCCTGCGGCCGGCGACTGCTGCGGTGGCGCGGCCCCGCCACCCCTCGTGCTGCCGGCGACGGGCGCGCCGGAGGCGGACTGCTGCGGCGGCAACGCCCCGCCCCCGCTTGATCTCAGCCCCAAGGCCATCGATCCGGTGTGCGGCATGAGCGTGGACATCGCCACCGCCAAGCATCGCGCGACCTATCAGGGCAAGACCTTCTATTTCTGCTGCAACGGCTGCAAGACGAAGTTCGAGGCTGATCCCGAGGCCCAGCTTGCCAAGGCCAAGGCCCGGGACGAGGCCAAGGCCGCCCAGAAGACAGAGGCCTCCGCCTGCTGCGGCCACGATCATGGCCACGCGCATCATGCCCCGGCGAGCGGTGCCCTCGTGAAGGATCCCGTCTGCGGCATGGACGTGGATCCTGCGACCGCCAAATATAAATCGCACCACGGCGGGCATGACGTCTTCTTCTGCTCGCCGAGCTGCAAGACGAAGTTCGACGCCCATCCCGAGCATTATACGGACGGTGGCGCCCCGCCGCCGGTGGACGTACCCGAGGGCACCATCTTCACCTGCCCTATGGACCCGGAAATCCGGCAGATCGGCCCCGGCACCTGCCCCATCTGCGGCATGGCGCTGGAGCCGGAAGTGGCGAGCCTCGACGACGGGCCGAATGTCGAGCTTATCGACATGACCCGCCGCTTCTGGATCGGCCTCGCCCTCGCCCTGCCTGTGTTCGTGCTGGAGATGGGCAGCCATCTGGGGCTGCACCTCATCGCCCCGCAGGTTTCCAATTACGTGCAGTTCGCGCTGGCAAGCCCCGTGGTGCTGTGGGCCGGCTGGCCCTTCTTCCAGCGCGGCGTCGCTTCGGTGCGCAGCGGGCACCTCAACATGTTCACGCTGATCGCGTTGGGCACCGGGGTCGCCTATCTCTACAGCCTCGCCGGCACCTTCCTGCCCGGCCTGTTCCCCAACGCCTTCCGGGGCCATGGCGGCGCCGTGCCGGTCTATTTCGAGGCGGCGGCGGTCATCACCGTTCTGGTCCTGCTCGGCCAGGTGCTGGAGTTGCGCGCGCGCGCCGCCACCTCCGGTGCCATCAAGGCGCTGCTGGGCCTCGCCCCGAAGACCGCGCGCCGCATCGCCGCCGATGGCAGCGAAGCGGACGTGGCGATCGAGGAGATCCATCCCGGCGACCTTCTGCGCCTGCGCCCCGGCGAGAAGGTGCCGGTGGACGGCACGGTGGAGGAGGGCCGCGCGAGCGTGGACGAATCGCTCGTCACCGGCGAATCCCTGCCCGTCACCAAGGAGACGGGCGCCACCGCCATCGCCGGCACGCTGGTGGCTTCCGGCGGCTTCGTGATGCGCGCCACAAAGGTGGGGCGCGAGACGCTGCTCGCCCAGATCGTGCAGATGGTGGCGCAGGCCCAGCGCTCCCGCGCGCCCATCCAGCGCCTCGCCGATCAGGTGTCCGGCTGGTTCGTGCCGGCGGTTCTCGCGGCGGCGCTGGCGAGCTTTGCGGTGTGGATGTGGGTTGGCCCCGAGCCGCGCCTCACCTTCGCGCTCATGGCCGCCGTCTCGGTGGTCATCATCGCCTGCCCCTGCGCACTCGGCCTCGCGACGCCCATGTCCATCATGGTGGGCGTCGGGCGCGGCGCGCAGGCCGGCATCCTCATCAAGAGCGCCGAAGCGCTGGAGCGCATGGAAAAGGTGACCGTGCTGGTGGTGGACAAGACCGGCACGCTCACGCAAGGCAAGCCGAAGGTCACCGGCATCCGCGCCACCGGCCTGCCCGAGGACGAATTGCTGCGCCTCGCCGCCAGCCTCGAACAGGCGAGCGAGCATCCCCTCGCCGCCGCCGTGGTGGCCGAGGCGCAGGCGCGTGGGCTGAAGCTCGCCCCCGTGGCGGATTTCGACAGCCCCGCCGGCAAGGGCGTCAGCGGCACCGTCGAGGGTCGGCGCCTCCTCATCGGCAATGCGGACTATCTGCGCGACAGCGGCGTCCCCACGGACGCGCAGGTCAAAGAGGCGGAAGCGCTGCGGGCCGAAGGCGCGACCGTCGTCCTCGTGGCGGTCGATGGCACCGCCGCCGGCCTCATCGCCATCGCCGATCCGGTGAAGGCGACGACCCCGGACGCCCTGAAAGCCCTGAAGGCGGAAGGCGTGCGCGTGGTCATGCTCACCGGCGACACCCGCACCACGGCGGAAGCCGTGGCCCGCCGCCTCGGTATCACCGAGGTCGAGGCCGGCGTTCTGCCCGACCGCAAGGCGGATGTGGTGCAGCGCCTGCGCGCCGAGGGCGAAGTGGTGGCCATGGCGGGCGACGGCGTGAACGACGCCCCGGCGCTCGCCGCCGCGGACGTGGGCATCGCCATGGGTACGGGCACGGATGTGGCCATGGAGAGCGCGGGCATCACCCTGCTGAAGGGTGACCTCGCCGGGCTCGCGCAGGCGCGCAGCCTCTCGCGCGCCACCATGCGCAACATCCGCCGCAGCCTGTTCTTCGCCTTCGTCTACAATGCGGCGGGTGTCCCGCTGGCGGCGGGCATCCTCTATCCGGTGCTCGGCCTCCTGCTCTCGCCCATGGTGGCGGCGGCGGCCATGTCGCTCTCCTCCGTCAGCGTCATCGCCAACGCTCTGCTGCTGCGGCGCTGGCGCCCGCAATAGGGCTCGACGCCTTTGCGCTTTCCCCGCACCATGGTGTGGGGGAGCGAATGGCGGGACAGGCCCTTCACTGGCTGGGGACAGCAGCCCGCCGCGCCGGATCGGCGGCGCGGACCGGCGGGCGCGTCCTGCTCGATCTCGCCCTGCCGCCCACCTGCATCGCCTGCAAGGCCATCGTGGGCACCCCCGGCACACTGTGCGCCGCCTGCTGGCGCGACCTGCGCCTCATCGAACGGCCCTATTGCGAGCGGCTCGGCACCCCCTTCCCCTTCGAGGATGGGGCGACGCGGCTCTCGGTGGAAGCCGTCACCGACCCGCCCGCCTTTGATCGCGCCCGCGCCGCCACCCTGTTCGGGCCCGTGTCGCAGGATCTGGTGCACGGCCTCAAATATGCCGACCGGATGGACCT
This sequence comes from Azorhizobium caulinodans ORS 571, assembly GCF_000010525.1. Lineage (GTDB taxonomy): Bacteria > Pseudomonadota > Alphaproteobacteria > Rhizobiales > Xanthobacteraceae > Azorhizobium > Azorhizobium caulinodans. Next base: position 4,887,179 of record NC_009937.1, read on the forward strand.
CGCCCTTCCCATGGCCCGGCTGATGGCGCGGGCGGGGGCGGACCTTCTGGCCGACGCCGATCTCATCCTGCCGGTGCCGCTGCACGGACTGCGGCTGTGGCGGCGGCGGTTCAACCAGGCGGCGCTCCTCGCCCGCCACGTCTCGCACCTCTCCGGCGTGCCGGTGCGCACGGATGTGCTCCGCCGCGTCCGCGCGACGCCCTCGCAGGTCTCGCTCTCGCGGGAGGAGCGGCGGGCCAATGTGGCCGGCGCCTTCGACGTGCCCCCACCGCTGCGCGCGGCCGTGGAAGGGCGGCACCTCCTCCTGGTGGACGATGTGATGACCACCGGAGCAACGCTCGAATCCTGTGCCCGCGTGCTGCGCCGCAGCAGCGCCGCCGCCATAGACGTGCTGACCTTCGCCCGGGTTGTCGACGGCGGTTGAGGCGGGTTATCATGCGACGAATTCGTGACGTCATGATGCGTCGCGATGAGGACCCCCATGAAATCCATCGTCATCTACACCAAGAGCTGGTGTTCCTACTGCCATGCCGCCAAGGAACTCTTGCGGCGCAAGGGCTGGACCTTCACCGAGATCGACGTGACCACCGATCCCGCCGGCCAGCAGGAAATGTCCAAGAAGGCGGGCGGGCGCACCTCCGTGCCGCAGATTTTCATCGGCGACACCCATGTGGGTGGCTGCGACGACCTCTATGCCCTTGAAGACGCCGGCCGCCTCGACGCCTTGATGGCGGCCTGACGCCGCGCGCCGGCACCGCCCCGCCCCGGGCGGAGCTTGGCTGCGGGCGGCGCAATGCCTATCTCTCCCCCGTCGGGAACACCTCCCGTCAAGCGAGACCGGGATATGACCAGCACCGCCGAGACCGCCCGCCTGCGCGTTGGCCTTGTCCAGTTGCGCTCGGGGCGCGACATGGATGCCAATATCGAGATCGCGACCGCCCTCATCCGCGAGGCGGCGCGGGACGGCGCGCGTTACGTGCAGACGCCGGAAGTCACCCATCTCATGGAGATGGACCGCGCGGTGCTGTTCACCAAGCTCAAGGACGAGCCGCTCGATCCCGGCCTGCGTGCCTTCCAGGCGCTGGCGAAGGAACTGGGCATCCACCTGCACGTGGGCTCGCTGGCGGTGCGCGTGTCCGAGACCAAGGCCGCCAATCGCGGCTTCCTCATCGGACCGGATGGCGAGATCGCAGCCCGCTACGACAAGATCCACATGTTCGACGTGGACCTGCCGGGCGGCGAGAGCTACCGGGAATCCAACGCCTACCGGCCCGGCGAGCGTGCGGTTCTGGGCCATGTGGACGAATTCAAGCTCGGCATGAGCATCTGCTACGACCTGCGCTTCCCGGCGCTTTATCGCGCGCTGGCGGAAAGCGGTGCGAGCGTGCTCACCGCCCCCTCCGCCTTCACCCGGCCCACGGGCGAGGCGCACTGGCATATCCTGCTCCGCGCCCGCGCCATAGAAACCGGCGCCTACATGCTGGCGGCCGCGCAAGGCGGCAAGCACGAGAACGGCCGCGAGACCTATGGCCACTCCCTCGTGGTGGACCCGTGGGGCCGCGTCATCGCCGAGGGCGGCACCGAGCCCGGTGTCATCCTCGCCGAGCTCGACATCGCGGAAGTGGAAGCCGCGCGCAGCCGCGTTCCCTCGCTCCGCAATGGCCGGCGCTTCGAGCTGGCGGACGTGCCGGCCGGCCGCCTGCACGTGGTGGGAGCCGCCACGTGATCCGCTACACGCTCCGCTGCGCTTCGGACCATACGTTCGACAGTTGGTTTCCCTCCTCCGACAGCTTCGATGCCCAGAAGGCGCGGGGCCTCGTCTCCTGCCCCACCTGCGGCGCCACCACGGTGGAGAAGGCGGTGATGGCCCCCGCCGTCTCGCGCACCGACCGGGAGAAGGCGCCGCAGGCCGCCCGGCCCGAGGGCGAGCCGACGACGCCCGTGACCGTCATGGGCGAGCAGGAGCAGGCTTTCCGCGCCCTGCTGCGCGAGTTGAAGGACCACGTCACCCGCAATGCGGATTATGTGGGCGACGAATTCGCCACCCTCGCCCGGCAGATGCACGAGGGCGAGGTGGAGCACCGCTCCATCTATGGCGAAGCGACCGCCGACGAGATCAAGGCCCTGCGCGAGGACGAGGTGGAGGTCTTCCCCCTGCCGGTGCTGCCCGACGAGCGGAACTGAGACCGGCCCTGCGGGGCTCAGCGGCGCCCGGCGCCCATCATGGCGAGGACGGCCTGCGAGAGCGGGCCATTCGGGCTGTTCAGCGCCTCCGGCACCTCGAAATGGTTCCGGTTGAACAGGGTGAAGCGCCCCGCAAGCTTTCCCATGCCCGCCAGCACGGTGGCGAATTCGTTGGCCTGCCGCTGGAACTCCGGGCTCTCCTTGTCTCCGCTCACCACGATGACCGGGCAGGTCATATGCGCGAGCTGGCGCAGGGGGCTGAGCGCCACCACGTCCGCGGGCGCGAGCTTGACGTAGGAACTGCGCGAGGAGAGCAGGACGGGATAGAGCTCGTACATGCCGCTCATGGCGACACCACCCTTGATCAGGTCCTGCGGCCCGCCGAGCGCGCGCCAGTCGGTGGTCAGCATCACCGCGCACAGATGACCGCCGGACGAATGGCCGGAGACGAAGATCCGTTCGGGATCGCCACCGAAGCGCGCGACATTGGCGTGCAGCCAGAGCAGCGCCCGCCGGCACTGGGCGGCCATCTCCGGCAAGGTGACCGCAGGGATATTGGCGAAATTCAGCGCCACATAGAGGCAGCCGTTCTGGATGAAGGTCGGCGCGGGAGCGGAGGCGTCCTCCTTCTGGAGCCCGCGCCAGGCCCCGCCATGGATGAACACCATCACCGGCAGGCCCTTGGCGCCCTCCGGCGCGAAGATGTCCAGCGTCTCGGCCTCGCTCGCGCCATACCGCTCGGTGCGCGGGGGAAACTGCTTGCGGACGGCGGCGCTGTCGGTGGCGTAGCGGGCGATGACCTGATTGGCGTTGGCCGCCCACTCGCGCTGGTCATAGGCCTGATCCAGCATCTCCTGGGAATAGTCCAGGAACACGCCACCCGCCGCGTGCGCCATGGCGGACGAGGCCAGAAGCCCCGCGAGACTGAAGCTGAACTGCCGACGATTCATCCGCGACCTCCATTATTTCAAGCCTGAAATAATGGAGCCGCCAAGTCAACGCTCCGCCTCCGCCTGTGCAGCAGGTGCTTAACGAGATGCCGTAAGGGAAATCCGCTCAGCCCTCGGAGGTGTGGAAGGCGGGCTTGCCCACTAGGAAATAGTTCACGTCCGTGTCGGCGGCGATCTTCCATTCGCCGCGCAGCGGATCGAACACCATGCCGGCGAGCTCGCTCATCTCGAACCCGGCCGCGCCCATCTCCGCTTCCAGTTCGGCGGGGGTGATGAACTTGTCCCAGCGGTGGGTGCCGCGCGGCAGCCAGCGCAGCACATATTCCGCCCCCACGATGGCCAGCGCGAAGCTCTTGACCGTGCGGTTGAGGGTGGAGACGATCATGATGCCGTTGGGGTTCACCATCTCCCCGGCGCGGCGCAGGAACAGGCCCACATCGGCCACGTGCTCCACCACCTCCAGCGCCAGCACCACGTCGAAGCGCTCGCCCGCATCCGCCAGTTCCTCGGCAGTGCCCTGCCGGTAATCGACGCGCACGCCCGCCTCGTCCGCATGGGACTGGGCGACGACGATGTTGCCGGGGGCGGGATCGACGCCCACCATGTCCGCGCCCATGCGGGCCAGCGGTTCGGAGAGCAGGCCGCCGCCGCAGCCGATGTCGAGGATGCGCAGGCCCTTCAGCGGGCGGAGCGAGCGGGCATCATGGCCGAAGTGGCGCACCAGCACGTCGCGCACGAAGCCGAGCCGCACGGGATTGATGGCATGGAGGGGAGCCATCTTGCCCTTGGGGTCCCACCACTGCGCGCCGAGCGCATCGAAGCGGGCCACTTCGGACGGGTCGATGGTCGCGTTCGCCGTCATGCGCATCTCCTGATCATCATCGGGGCCGCCCGGTCCGCCCCCTCCCAACCCTCCCCCGCAAGCGGGAGAGGGCTTTGCCGCAGGCTCTAAAGCCGCCGTCGCCCCCCGCGCGCCCTGCCCCCTCTCCCGCTTGCGGGGGAGGGCTGGGGAGGGGGAAATTCTGCCGGATTCTAGGCGGCCATCACGGCCCCCACAAGGCAACGGGGCACGGGCGAAAGCCCGCACCCCGTCTCAACACGCATCAGAAGCGCGAACCGCTCAGGCGCGGACCATGCCCACGATGTCCTTCACGTCGCGGATGGTCTGGTCAGCGATCACCCGCGCCCGGTCGGCGCCGTCCTTCAGAATGGCGTCGATGGCAGACACGTCGCCCATGAGGCGCTGCATCTCGCCGCCGATGGGGCCGAGCTTGGCCACCGCCAGATCCACCAGCGCCATCTTGAAGGTGGAGAACTGGCCGCCGCCGTATTCCGTCAGCACCGCCTGCTTGGTGGTGTCGCTGAGCGCCGCATAGATGCCCACGAGATTGTCTGCTTCCGGCCGGGCCTTCAGGCCCTCTTCCTCGGAGGGCAGCGGCTCGGGATCTGTCTTGGCCTTGCGCACCTTGGAGGCGATGGCGTCCGCATCATCCGTGAGGTTGATGCGCGACATGTCGGAGGCATCCGACTTCGACATCTTCTTGGAGCCGTCGCGCAGGCTCATCACCCGCGTGGCCGGGCCGGCGATCAGCGGCTCGGTGAGCGGGAAATAGCCTTCGCCGAAGCCGTTCTCCGCGATGGAGGGGCCGAAGTCCGTGTTGAACTTCTGGGCGATGTCGCGGGTCAGTTCCAGATGCTGCTTCTGGTCCTCGCCCACGGGCACGTGGGTGGCGCGATAGAGCAGGATGTCCGCCGCCATCAGGCTCGGATAGGCGAACAGGCCCAGCGAGACATTCTCGCGGTCCTTGCCGGCCTTCTCCTTGAACTGCGTCATGCGGTTGAGCCAGCCCATGCGGGCGACGCAATTGAACACCCAGGCCAGTTCCGCATGGCCGGAGACTTGGCTCTGGTTGAAGACGATGTGGCGCTTGGGGTCGATGCCGCAGGCGATGAAGGCGGCCGTCACCTCGCGGATGTGGCGCTTCAGCTCCGCCGGGTCCTGCCAGACGGTGATGGCGTGCAGGTCCACGACGCAATAGATGCACTCGTGGCTCTCCTGCAACGCCACGAAGCGCTTGATGGCCCCGAGATAATTGCCGAGATGCAGATTTCCGGTGGGCTGAACGCCGGAAAAGACCCGTTCCGCGACCGCCGCCATTGGCGACCTCCTCAAGGACGGCGCAAACACCGCCATCCGCCTGTGGACCGGCGACCCTGTGGGCCGCCCTTCAAAGATGAGGCCGCGTCATGCCAGCCCATGCCCTGCGATGCAAGGGCAAGGTGCGCCGCACCTCAGGCCAGCGCGTCGAGGAAGGCGCGGATGGCGCCCTGCGCGGGGGCGTCCCAGAGCAGCGGCGCATGGCCTTCTTCCGCCACCGTGTGCACCTGAAGGCCGGGATGGCGCGCGCCCATCTCCTCGACTGTGGTCGCGGAGAGAATGTCCGACAGGGCGCCATGGATGACCATGGACGGCACATCCTTCAGTGCCTCGAAGGCCGGCCAGAGGTCCGGCAGGGGCTTTGAGGGATCGAACGCCTTGAAGGCCTCTTCCAGCAGCGCGTCATAGGCAAGGCGGGGGCGACCGGCATCGTCGCGGTAGATCTGCCGGGCAAAGCGCTCCCAGCCTTCATCGGTGAGGCCGGGAAAGAGGAAGCCCTGCGCGTGCTTCAGGTCTGCCACGAGATCCGGCCACGTCTCGGGGATCGGCTTGCCCACATAGCCGGCGATCCGGGCGAGGCCCGCCGTCTCGATGACCGGGCCGATGTCGTTGAACAGGGCGCCCGCGAACAGGTCCGTCCGCTTCAGCACGCCCGCCAGCATGAGCATGACGAGGCCACCGCGCGACGTGCCGAGGAAGGCGGCGCGGGAAATGCCGAGCGCTTCCAGCCCCTTGAGCGTATCCTGCGCTTCCTGAAGTGGATTGTAGGTGACGACCGGCCCATAGGCCGAGCCGCCGCGCCCCCGGAAATCGAAGCCGATCACCTGACGGGGCGCTTCTTCGTCCTCGGACAGCGCACGGGCGAGCGCCTCGAAATCCCCGGCGTTGCGGGTAAGGCCGGGCAGCACGACTAGGGGCAAGCGCTCCGTGGGCTGGCCCCAGATGCGCGCCAGCAAAGCGAGGCCATCGGTGCTCGGAAAGGCGAAGAAGTCCGGCATGGTCCTCAGGTCTCCTGTTGCGATCTCGCCCGCCGGGGTCGCAGGGCGAGCAGCGTCACGCCATAGATGATCATGCCGAGGCCGACGAGGGCGGCAAGGCGCAGCAGGCCCTCCAGAGACTGCGGCGCGGGCGGCGTCCAGAAGCGCGCCGCCCCGTCCACGGCCGCACCCATGAGCGCGCCGGCGCAGAGGATGGCAAGGCCCTGCCGGAGCAGCGTGCGGTCGACCGCCAGGAGGCCCCGGCGGGCCAGGAGGCCGCCGAGCAGCACGGCGCTCGCCGTGGCGCACAGCGCGATGGCACCTGCCGCCGCCACCGGCCCGGCGAAGGCGTTTGCGCCGAGGGCCAGCAACAGGCAGGCGAGGAGCGACCCTGCGCCGATGCGCTCCGCCGGGCCGATCACCCCATGGGTCAGCGCGGTGGCCGCCAGCACGCGCTCGACGCCCTGCGCCGGCAGCGCGAGCGCGAGAATGGCGAGGAACTGCGCGGTGGCCTCCGCATCCTCGGCCGTAAAGCCGCCGCGCTGATAGAGCACGCCCACGATGGGCGGCGCGAGCAGGCAGAGGCCGAGCCCCGCCGGCAAGGCGAGCCCAAGCGCCGCCAGCACCGCTCCCGACGCTTCCCGCCCCGCCGACTTTCCGCCCATGGCGAGCAGCGGCACCAGCACCGCCCCCGCGCTCGCCCCCACAAGGCCGAGGGGCAGGTCCATGAGGCGCTGGGCATAGTTCAGGGCCGACACCGCGCCCGGCGTGGCCGAGACCACCGCGGCGACGATGAACAGGCGCAGCAGCGGCAGGCCGGCAAACAGCAGGGCCGGCGTGCTCGCCCGCAGCACACGCCCCGCCCCTCGCCAGTCGGGACGCACGACGGCAGGCCGGCTGGGGAGGCCGCGGGTGGCCAGCATCATGAGGGCGAGCTGGGCCACGCCCGCCGCGACAGTGGCCGCCGCCATGGCGCGGGCGGCGGCGGCGGTGCCGATCAGCCCTTCCAGCGCCACATAAACAATGGCCGACAGGGCCACCACATTGGCCAGCATGGGCGCGAGCGCGGGCAGCGCGACGCGCCCGCCACCATTGGCGAGACCACCATAGACGGCAGCGGCGGCGGCGAGCGGCAGATAGAGAAGGGCGATGCGCCCGCAGGCGATGGCAAGGTCCGCGCGCTCGCCCCCGACCTCGAAGCCCGGCGCGAGCGCCCGGATCAGCGCCGGCATGAAGACGGCGCCGGCGACCGCGAAGGCGAGCAGCAGGGCGAAGAGGGCCAGCAGGACGGCGAGCGCCAGCCGCCGCGCGCCCTCACGCCCGTCCCGCGCCTGCGCCCGCACCAGCGCGGGGATCAGCGCCGCATTGAAGGCGCCATCCGCCAGGAGGCGCCGGGCCAGCAGCGGCAAGGCGAGCGCGGCCATGAGTGCATCGGCCAGCGGGCCGGCGCCGAGCACGGCAGCGGTGCCGGCGTCGCGTGCAAAGCCAAGCACCCGCGAGCCGAGGGTCGCGGCGGAGACGATGGAGGCGCGGCGGGTGGAAAGAGACATCCGGCGGGAGAGCCATGGGCGGTTCCGCGCCCTTATGGCAAGGGCGGGCGGGGCTGTCGATGCCGGAGCCGGCCCAGACATGGCGCCGAAAACACGAAGGCCCCGCCGGACGAACTGGCGGGGCCTTGCGCAATTCAGAACGCGAAGTGTCGCGGATCAGGCCTCGGTGGCTTCCTCGGCCTCTTCGGCCTCGGCGGCGACGTCCTCGACCTCATCCTCGTCCTCGTCGCCGGGGCGACGGATTTCCTCACCGCGGGCGAGGCGCTCGGCCTCGTCGGCGCTGCGGGCGACGACCACGTTCACCTTCACCTCGACTTCCGGGTGCAGGGTCACGGGCAGGACGTGCAGGCCGATGGTCTTGATCGGGTGGTTCAGCACGATCTGCTGGCGGTCCACGGTGAAGCCGTCGGCGGTGAAGGCGCCGGCGATGTCGCGGGTGGAGACGGAGCCGTAGAGCTGGCCGGTCTCGCCCGCCTGGCGCAGGATCACGACCTTCTGGCCGTCGAGCTTGGCGGCGACGGCGGACGCCTCGGTCTTGAGCTCGAGGTTGCGGGCCTCAAGCTGCGACTTCATCTTCTCGAAGCGGGCGCGGTTTTCCTTGGTGGCGCGCAGGCCTTGCCGTTGGGCAGGAGGAAATTGCGGCCGTAGCCGTCACGCACGCGCACCACATCGCCGATCTGGCCGAGCTTGGCGACGCGCTCCAGCAGGATGACTTCCATTGTCTTTACTCCTCGGTTCTCAGGTTCGATTTCAGGATTTTCGGGTTCACGAAGTTCAGCGATCGTTGGCCGCCGGCGGCGCGCCGCCGGTGCCGATCCGCCGGCGCAGGTCGAACAGCGCGTCGGCAACCCCGACGAGCGCCATCACCAGCGCCGGCCAGCCGAGGGCGAGGGTCATCACCCACGCCCCGGCAAGCAGGAAGGGGCGCGCCGCGCGGCCCCGGGTCAGGAAGTGCAGCACCGCAAAGCCGCTCGCCGTGTAGCAGACGATGAGCGCCGCAGCCCCCGCCGCCGCGCACAGGCCCATCAGGCCCGGCGTCATGGCGAGCGCCACGAGGACCGCCAGCACGATGGGGGTGAGGCCCGGCAGGCGGAGCGCCGCGAGGTCCGGCCAGGGCCGGTTCAGCCGGCCGGAGACGCGGGCGGTGCGGCCGGCGAGATAGAGGCAGCCGAGCTGCGTCGCCAGCATGAGGGTGGCGGCGGTGGGCGGCAGGATGATCGCGACCGTCTCGGCCACGGCCGCCGCATTGGACATGCCGCTGCCGCCGGCAGCGCCCTGCGCGGCCACGAAGGCCTGGAAGGCGGCGGCGATGGCGCGACGGTAGGTCTCGTAATCGCCGGACATGGAAAACAGCGCCACGGTGACGCTGAGCGTGGCGAAGCCCGCGCCCACCACCATCACCCCGCCGATGGGAAACCACACCATGCCGTCGCGGGCGGCCGGGTCCGGCCGCGCCAGCAGCGCGCAATAGGCGAGCGCCCAGGCGGGAATGCCGATGCCCATGAGATAGGCGATGAGGAAGGTGGTGCCGTAGAGCAGGCCGAGGCCGATGGCGGCAGCCGCAACGCCGATGGCGGCGGAGATGTGGGAGAAGGCGAGCCCGCTCACCATCAGCGGCAGAGGCGCGAGGTAGAACAGCGGGACGGCCAGCATCGATCCCGACGCCACGCCGGCGACGAGAAGTGCGGACGCAAGGCCCGCTGCGATGCCTATGAGCAGAAGAAATCCCATCCGACTTGCTGTCCCGCCACGCGGTTAGGGGAGGATCACCGTCCACCCCAGCAGACGCCGCAGGGCCGATCCCGGCGGCGCGTCTCTCAGAAAATGGCCCGCCCTCGGGAGGGCGGGCCGAATGTCAGGCTGACCTTGAAAGGCTCAGCGGATCACGAAGGGCAGCAGGCCGAGGAAGCGGGCGCGCTTGATGGCGGCCGACAGCTCGCGCTGCTTCTTGGCGGACACCGCCGTGATGCGGCTCGGGACGATCTTGCCGCGCTCGGAGATGTAGCGCTGCAGGAGACGTACGTCCTTGTAGTCGATCTTCGGCGCATTCGGGCCGGAGAACGGGCAGGTCTTGCGACGACGGAAGAACGGACGGCGCTGACCGCCGCCACCACCAGCTTGAGCGAACGCCATCAGAAGGTCTCCTCGGTCGCGGCTTCCTCACGGTCGCGCCCACGGCGCGGGCGATCCTCGCGGTCACGGCCACCGCCGAAACCACCACCACCGAAGCCACGCTCGCCGCGCTCGCCACGGTCATCGCGGTCACGCTTCTGGAGCATGGCGGACGGGCCTTCCTCCAGCTCGTCGACGCGGATGGTGAGGAAGCGCAGAACGTCCTCATCGATGCCCATCTGACGCTCCATCTCCTGCACCGCCGCCGCCGGGGCGTCGATGTTGAAGAGGGTGAAGTGGGCCTTGCGGTTCTTCTTGATGCGATAGGTCAGGGACTTCACGCCCCACGCTTCGACCTTGGAGACAGTGCCTCCGTTCGCTTCGATCACGCCCTTGAAACGGGCGGCCAGTTCCTCGACCTGTTGCGCCGTAACGTCCTGGCGAACGAGGAACACGTGCTCATAGAGCGACATGTGTCTGTGCCTTTCTGTTGCTCCGCCCCCGGCGCCAAGCCCTTTCGAACCTTGGGAAAGGCTCGCTTGCTCGGAAGGCGGGAACACGGGACGACGGACCTTTCGGCCCTGCCCTCCCCGTTCCTGAGAACGAGAAAGACCGTCCGTTCAGCCCCCGGCCGGGGCAACGGAAGCGGGGCGTATAGCAGCTTCTGGCCCAAAGGCAAGGGTCGCGGGCGGGCCGCACCCCTGATTCGCGCGGGGCCACCGGCCCAAAGAAACCGGGGCCGCGCCCCAAGCGCTCCCGCTTTGGGCCTCAAACGGGCCACGAACGGGGAGAAGAAACAAGCCCGAGCCGAAGGTACTCCGCCCACGGGGTGGATGGGCCGAAGGTTCGCTTCCATGCCGGTGGTGTTTCGTGGCAGGACGGGAAGGATCAGGAGCCAGATGGCGACAGCCATGAACGTGCCAGAGCCCAGAGCCAATACCGACGCGGTCAGCCTCGTGCGCTGCCCGAACGGCCATTATCACGAGCCGGGCCCCTGCCCCTTCTGCTCCGCCGCCGAAGACCTGAAGGCCTCCGCCGGTGCCAGCGCGGCCGCCGATCTCAAGGCCTCCGCCGAGGAACGCCTCGCCGATCCGGTCGAGCCGCGCCGACGCGGCTCCGCGCTGTTCCTGTTCAATGTCATTGCCGGCACTGCGGCGCTGATCCTGGTCGGCATCGCGTGGACGCTCATCTTCCGCACCTCGGATCGTCCGCCGGGACCTGCCGCGCCGCAGCCGCCCAAGGCCACGGCCGCCGCGCCGGCCACGCCCGCCCAGCCCCCGGCGGCGGCGCAGTCCACCGCACAGGCGCTGGCCGATGCGCCCAAGCCCACACCCATTCCGCCGCCTGAGCCGAGCGCGCCGCCCGGCGCCGCGCAGACGCAGACCGCCCAGCCGCAGACCGCACCGGCGGAGCCCGCACTCGCCGACAATGCGCCCCTGCCCGTGCCGCGGCCGCAGGTTCCCGATCCCGTCACCGCCGATGCGGGCGGCGCGCCGCTTCAGGTCGCCCCGCAGCCGCAGGGCCTGATGCCGGCCCCGCCCCAGCAGCAGGCACAGGCCGCGCCACCGCCGCAGAACGGTCCCTATCCGTGGAACGGCGGACGCCCGCCCGCCTCCATCCCCATGCAGCCGCCGCGCTCCAACCTGCCGCCGGCCCAGCGCATGGGCGTGCCGACCAGCGTGATCCAGCAGGTGCGCTGGCTGGACGGGCGGACGCTCGCGATTCTCGTGCATGCGCTCGATACCCAGCCGAACGAGACGCCGGTCATCGAGGACCGCCCGAGCGGAGATGTGGTCCGGGCCCGCCTGCGCAGCGGGCCACCACCCTGCCGCTACATGGAGATCTATCCCTCCCAGCGCAGCGACGCCTTCCTGTTCGTCCGTTTCTGCCCGGACAATCTGGGCCGCTGGATGGGACAGGACATGAGCGGCTACCGCTGAGTCATCGCCGCCAGCGCAGCGTCGACAGGCGGGGGTCGGCGCTGAAGACGGCTGGCGGGAAGTCCAGCCGCAGATCGGGAAAATCGCAGATCGCCTGCACGCCCGAGGGCGAGAGGCGCAGCCGCCAGGTCTGCCGCTCGCCGATGCGCCCATCCGCAAACGCCGTGCAGGAGAGCGCCGCGACGTTGCGCCCGCCCGCCGGGTCGCGCGCCGAGGCATAGCGCAGCAGCAGAAGCCCCGCCTCCCGCGCCGCCTCCGCCAGCGTCTGGCAGGCCTCATAATCGGTCAGGTGCGTCCAGGCGGCGCCGTCCCGCTCCAGCGGCGGGGCGGTGAGATCGAGCGCGCGGTCGGTGGCAAGGCCCGTGGCGAAGGCGGTGTAGTCGGCGGCATTGCGAGGCCAGGGCGTGCCGGGCGACTCGGCGAAGAACAGCAGCCGGTAGAAGGCCATTTCCGCCACCGCCGTCTGCGGCGTCTCGGCGGCATAATAGACGCCCGGCGTGCGCCCGGCCCGGCGGAAGCGGGAGCCGTGCGGATAGGGCGGCGCATAGCGGAAGGGCGAAGCGAGAAGATAGGGCAGCCGCGTGCATTCGGGCGGCAGCAGCGGCTTGGTCTCCTCGATCAGCTCTTCCAGCAGGGCCTGCTCGTCCAGCGTATCCACAAGCTTGAGGGTCGAGACGCGGTGCTGCGCCTCCACCAGCCGCCAGACGCGCCCCTCATAGGGCTGCGCCTCAGACGCGAGCGCGGCGGGCGTCCAGATAGGCGATGACATCGAGAAGTCCGGTCACGGTGCGGATGCGCTCGGCCGGCACGGCACCGAGCGCGGCATTCTCCGCCTGCATCCAGGCGCGGGCGGCGGGGGCATCGCCACCGACGATGGCATCGAGCCCCCGGAACAGACGGACGAAAAGCACCGCCAGTTCAAAGGGCTTGCCGCCGGCCTCCAGCACATGCCCGGCTTTGCGCATGCGCGAGACGGTGGCCTCCGAGACGCCAATCACCTCGCCGAGCCGCTTGGCGGTGAGCCCCAGCGCGTCGGCGGCACGCACCACGGCCTTGGTGACGACAGCCCCGGCGTCAGGTCGCCCCTCCGCACCGGGACGGGCATGCATCCGTGGGTGGGACATCGGCATAAACGTGCGGTCTCCGCCATTTCCTGAGAAAGAATGATAACATCTTCTTTCATATGAGGCCACGTCTGCGCCGCGCGCGCAGCCATGATGCAGCGCAAGAGCCCGCAAACGCTTGGCTTCGTCCTTGACTTCGCCCCCCGCGCGGTGTCTCTGCGCCGCCAAATTTAAAGCGGCAGGGAGCGTCCCATGAGCACAGCCTTCATCTTCCCCGGACAGGGCAGCCAGGCCGTCGGCATGGGCAAGGCGCTGGCCGAAAACTTCGCCGCCGCCCGCGACGTCTTCACCGAAGTGGATGCGGCACTTGGCGAACACCTCACCCGCATCATGTGGGAAGGCCCGGCGGACGAGCTGACCCTCACCGCCAATGCCCAGCCCGCCCTCATGGCCACCTCCCTCGCCGCCCTGCGCGTGCTGGAAGCCGAGGCGGGCCTGAACCTTGCCCGCGACGCCGCCTTCGTGGCCGGCCATTCGCTGGGCGAATATTCGGCGCTGGCGGCCGCCGGCACCTTCACCATCTCCGACGCCGCCCGCCTGCTGCGCATCCGTGGCCGCGCCATGCAGGACGCGGTGCCCGCCGGCGCCGGCGCCATGGCCGCGCTGCTCGGCCTTGATTACGAGCAGGCGGTCGCGGTCGCCGCCGAGGCCGCCGGTGACGACGTCTGCGAAGCCGCCAATGACAATGCCGGTGGACAGGTGGTGGTTTCCGGCAGCCTGAAGGCCGTGGAGCGCGCCATCGAGATTGCCAAGGCCAAGGGCGCCTCCCGCGCCATCCTTCTGCCCGTATCGGCGCCCTTCCATTGCCGCCTGATGGAGCCGGCGGCGGAGGCGATGGCCGCCGCGCTCGCCGAGGTGGAGGTGAAGGCCCCCGTGGTGCCGGTCATCTCCAACGTGCGCGCTTCGCCTGTGACGGACCCGGCCGAGATAGTGCGCCTCCTCGTGGAGCAGGTGACAGGCACGGTGCGCTGGCGCGAATCGGTGGTGTATATGGCCGGCGCCGGCGTCAGCCGCGCGGTCGAGGTGGGCGCCGGCAAGGTGCTCTCCGGCCTCGTGCGCCGCATCGCCAAGGAGATCCAGGTGTCGGCGGTCGGCACGCCCGAGGACGTCGCCGCCTTCATCGCCACCAAGGCCGCCCCGGCGGCCTGAAGCCCCATTCCCGCGGCGCCGCCCCCGGCGCTGCGTTATCCGAAGGACGATCCATGTTCGATCTGAGCGGCAAGACGGCCCTCGTCACCGGCGCCACCGGCGGTCTCGGCGGCGCCATCGCCAAGGCCCTCCATGCCCAGGGCGCGACGGTCGCCATCTCCGGCACCCGCCGCGAGGCGCTCGACGCGCTGGCCGGCGAGCTGAAGGACCGGGTGCACGTTCTGCCCTGCAACCTCGGCGTCGCCGAGGAGGTGGAGAAGCTGGTGCCGGACGCGGAAGCGGCGATGGGCGTCGTGGACATCCTCGTCAACAACGCCGGCATCACCCGCGACAACATCTTCATGCGCCTCACCGACGAGGCGTGGGAGCAGGTTCTCAACGTGAACCTCACCTCCGCCTTCCGCCTGTCGCGGGCGGCGGTGCGCGCCATGATGCGCCGGCGCACCGGCCGCATCATCTCCATCACCTCCATCGTCGGCGTCACCGGCAATGCGGGCCAGGGCAACTATGCCGCCGCCAAGGCGGGCATGATCGGCATGTCCAAGGCCCTCGCCCAGGAAGTGGCGAGCCGCGGCGTGACCGTGAACTGCATCGCCCCCGGCTTCATCGCCACCCCCATGACCGACGCGCTCAACGACAAGCAGCGCGAGGCCATCCTGAAGTCCGTTCCGGCCGCCCGTCTCGGCACGCCGGAGGACATCGCGGCCGCCTGCGTCTATCTGGCGTCGGATGAAGCCGCCTACGTGACGGGCCAGACCTTGCACGTGAACGGCGGCATGGCGATGATCTGAGCCACGGGGCGCGCCGGGCACAGGCCCGCTGCGCCCGTGTGAGGCCCGCCCGCCCATGGGCGTTTCGGACGGCGGATGCCCGGGCATCTCCGCCTCCGGTCATGGGGCGGGGTTCCGCCGTTTCCAAGGGTTTGGCCGCAGGGTCGGCCTGCTGGCAATGGCTCGGGAAGTATGTTAACGAGCCGCTCGAACCGGTCCGAGCGGTGGATTGGATCTCTCAAGAAACGGCCCAGTTGCGCGGGTTTCTCGCATCGCGTGGGTGGGCCGGGAGCGGCGGCTGAGCGGTATCACGCCGAACTGCTGCTGCCGGATGGCCATTTTATTTCAGACAACGAGGGTGCATCGATGAGTGACATCGCCGAGCGGGTGAAGAAGATTGTCGCGGAGCATCTCGGGGTTGAGCCCGAGAAGGTGACTGAGAACGCCAGCTTCATCGACGATCTCGGCGCCGACAGCCTCGACACCGTGGAACTCGTGATGGCCTTCGAAGAGGCCTTCAACACCGAGATCCCGGACGACGCGGCCGAGACCATCCTGACGGTGGGCGACGCCATCAAGTTCCTGGAAAAGAACGCCGGCTGAGCCTGGCCTTTTCGACAGCACGGCCGCGGCACCGCGTGTCCGCGGCCGTTGTCATGACGGTACCGGAGTTGTCCACATGAGACGTGTTGTCGTCACGGGCCTCGGCATGGTGACGCCGCTCGGATGCGGTGTCGAGCCGACCTGGCGGCGGCTGCTCGCCGGCGAAAGCGGCGCCAAGCGCGTCGACACTTTCGACGTGTCCGATCTCCCCTGCAAGATTGCGGCGGTTATTCCGCGCGGGGACGGCAGCGACGGCAGCTACAATCCCGACCAGTGGATGGAGCCCAAGGAGCAGCGCAAGGTCGACGAGTTCATCGTCTATGCCATGGCTGCCGCCAAGCAGGCTCTGGACGATGCCGACTGGCATCCCACGGCCTATGAGGATCAGATCGCCAGCGGCGTGCTGATCGGCTCCGGCATCGGCGGCATCGAGGGCATTGCGGATACCGCGCTGACCCTCAAGGAAAAGGGGCCGCGCCGCGTCTCCCCCTTCTTCATTCCCGGCCGCCTCATCAATCTCGCCGGCGGATACGTGTCCATCGAGCACGGCCTCAAGGGCCCGAACCATGCCGTGGTCACCGCCTGCTCCACCGGCTCCCACGCCATCGGTGATGCTGCCCGCCTGATCGCCTTCGGCGACGCGGACGTGATGGTCGCCGGCGGCACCGAATCACCCGTGAACCGCCTCGCGCTCGCCGGCTTCGCCGCCTGCAAGGCGCTGGTCACCGCCTTCAATGACGAGCCCACCCGCGCCTCGCGTCCCTATGACCGCGACCGCGACGGCTTCCTCATGGGCGAGGGCGCCGGCATCGTGGTGCTCGAGGAACTGGAGCACGCCAAGGCCCGCGGCGCGAAGATCTATGCCGAGGTCATCGGCTACGGCCTCTCGGGCGACGCCTTCCACATCACCGCCCCGACCCCGGACGGCGACGGCGCCTTCCGCTGCATGACGGCGGCGCTGAAGCGGGCCGGCATCTCGCCGGGCGAGGTGGACTACATCAACGCCCACGGCACCTCGACCATGGCGGACGAGATCGAGCTGAAGGCGGTGGAGCGGCTGCTGGGCAATGCGGCGGCCAACGTCTCCATGTCGTCCACCAAGTCGTCCATCGGCCATCTTCTGGGCGCTGCCGGTGCGGTGGAGGCGATCTTCTCCATCCTCGCCATCCGCGACCAGATCGCGCCGCCGACGCTGAACCTCGAAAATCCGTCAGTGGAGACCCCGATCGATCTGGTGCCGCTCAAGCCGCGCGCCCGCAAGATCGACGTGGCCCTTTCCAACTCCTTCGGCTTCGGCGGGACCAACGCCTCGCTGGTCCTGCGCCGCTACGCGGCCTGAGCCTCCGGCGTCCCCGCACCCTTCGCGGTGCCGGGACGCCATGTCGCCATAATTAGCGCTAGCCTCCGGCACTGTGTCGGCCTCCGCGTGACCTTGCGGGACTGCCGGCTGCCCCGCGAATTTCAGCGGACCCCGCCACTTTCGAGGAGCATCCGCCATGGAGCAGCCCGAGCAGAAGCCGAAGAAGAGGCGGTCCCGGGGGGCCAACCACCCCGCCGTCGTCGTCGGCAGCGCCGTTTTCACCCTGCTTCTCTTCCTCACCGTGGGCGGCGGGCTCGTCGGCTGGTACGGCCAGCGCGCCTATAACGAGGCCGGGCCGCTCGCCACCGAGAAGAACGTGGTCGTCCCGCGCGGCTCCGGCCTGCGCGACATCGCCGACCTGCTGGAACGCGAAGGCATCATCCGCAACTGGATGGTCTTCATCGCCGGCCACCAGTTCACCCACCGGGGCGAGTCGCTCCATGCCGGCGAATACGCCTTCAAGCCCGGCGTGACCATGGCCGACGTGGTGGACACGATGGTCGCGGGCCATGTGGTCCAGCACCAGATCACCGTTCCCGAGGGCCTCACCAGCCAGCAGGTGGTGGACCGCCTCAACGACAATCCGCTCCTCACCGGCACACCCCGCGTGCCGCTGGAAGGCACGCTGCTGCCCGAGACCTATGCCATCGTGCGCGGCATGACCCGGCAGGAAGTCCTCAAGCGCATGAGTGCCGACCAGCAGAAGCTGGTGGCGGACCTCTGGGCCAAGCGCGCGCCGGACCTGCCGCTCAAGTCGCCGGAAGAGTTGATCATCCTCGCCTCCATCGTGGAGAAGGAGACCTCCAAGGCCGACGAGCGCCCGCGCGTGGCGGCGGTCTTCATCAACCGCCTGACGAAGAAGATGAAGCTCCAGTCGGACCCGACGATCATCTACGGCATCGTCGGCGGCAAGGGCACGCTCGGCCGGCCCATCAGCCGCACCGACATCTCGACGCCCACGCCCTACAACACCTATGCCATCGACGGCCTGCCGCCCGGCCCCATCGGCAATCCGGGCAAGGCCTCGCTGGTGGCCGTGGCCAATCCGGCCAAGACCAAGGACCTCTATTTCGTCGCCGACGGCACCGGCGGACACGTCTTTGCGGAGACGCTGGAGCAGCACAATCGCAACGTGGCCCGCTGGCGCGAGATCGAGGCGGAGATGAAGGCCAAGGCGGCGGCCCAGCCTCCCGCCGCCGCGACCCCGACGGCCGCCCCCTCCTCGGGCACGTCGGCGCCCGCTCCCGCGAACGGCGCCGGCACGCCGGCACCGGAGGCCGCGCCCGCGACCCCGCAGCGCGGCACCGGGACAAGCGCGCCCAAGCCCGCCAACTGACACCTGTTCCGATGCCGGCTCTGCCGGCATCGTCGTTTCGAGAAAGTCTTCCCCATGTCCCTCGCCAGCATGACCGGCTTTGCCCGCACCCACGGCCTCACCGGCGCGTGGCGCTGGACCTGGGAGGTGCGCTCGGTCAATTCCAAGGGCCTCGACCTGCGCCTGCGCCTGCCGGGCGGCTTCGATGCCCTCGATGCCGGCGCCCGTGCCGCCGCCACCAAGGCGCTCTCGCGCGGTTCCGTCTCCGGCACGCTCACGCTCGCCCGCGAGGGCGAGACGGCGGCGGTGTCGCTGAACCAGCCGGCCCTGCGTACCCTCTACACCGCCCTCAAGGAGGCCGCCGCCGTGCTCGGCGCCGCTCCGCCCACGCTCGATGCCCTGCTCGCCGTGCGCGGCATCGTCGAAGTGGTGGAAGCCGATCTCTCGGACGAGGACCGCGCGGCCGTCACACGGGATGCCCTCGCCGGCTTCGAGGACGCGTTGGCGGACCTCGGCCGCATGCGGATCGCGGAAGGGGCGGCGCTCAGAGCCATTCTCATGGACCGCCTCGACGGCATCGCGCGGCTCGTCGCCGCCGCCGAGAGCCTGCCCGAGCGCCAGCTTGAGGCCATCAAGGCACGTCTGGCCGATCAGGTGCGCGCACTCTCGGAGGCCCATGCTGGCCTTGATCCCGAGCGGCTCCATCAGGAGGCGGTGCTGCTGGCCACCAAGGCGGACGTGCGGGAGGAACTCGACCGCCTCACCGCCCATATCGCCGCCGCCCGCGAGCTGCTGACGCAAGGCGGGCCGGTGGGTCGCCGCCTCGATTTCCTCGCGCAGGAGTTCAACCGCGAGGCCAATACGCTGTGCTCCAAGTCCAATGCGGTGGCCCTGACGCAGATCGGGCTTGACCTGAAGCTTCTGGTGGATCAGTTCCGCGAGCAGATCGCAAACGTGGAATAAAGACCTCCCGCATGGCTGCTCCCGCCACGTCCCATTTCTCGCTGCCGGGCTGGAAGCCGGGCTCCCGCTCCGGCCTCGCCCGCCGCGGCCTCATGCTGGTGCTCTCCTCGCCCTCCGGCGCGGGCAAGACCACCCTCTCCCGCCGCTTGCTGGCCGAGGACGACCGCATCACCATGTCGGTGTCGGTGACGACCCGCGCGCCCCGTCCGGGCGAGGTGGACGGCAAGGACTATTTCTTCGTCTCGAAGGAGCGGTTCGAGGAATTGCGCGACACCGGCGCGCTGCTGGAGCATGCGACCGTGTTCAGCAATCTCTACGGCACGCCCCGCCAGGCGGTGGAGGATGCCCTCAGCGCCGGCCGCGACGTGCTCTTCGACATCGACTGGCAGGGCACCCAGCAGCTCGACCAGAGTGCCGAGCAGGATCTGGTGAAGGTGTTTCTCCTGCCGCCGACCGCCGAGGATCTGGAGAAGCGCCTGCGCACGCGCGCGCAGGACACGGACGACGTGGTGCGCCAGCGCATGTCCAAGGCGTCGGACGAGATCAGCCACTTCACCGAATATGACTACATCCTGATCAATCAGGACGTGGAGGACAGCCTCGCCAAGCTGAAGGCCATCCTCCAGGCCGAGCGCCTGAAGCGCCGCCGCCTCACCGGCCTCGCCGGCTTCGTGAAGGGCCTGCGCGACGCGCTCTGAGGGGGGCGGCGGGGCGCCGCCCCGCCTCTCGTCCGGCTCAGCCGCCGCACGCAGCGGGAATGTCCTTCAGGGCCTGCGCGCGCAGCGCATCGAACGGGCAGAGGCCGCTCTGGCCGCATCCGGGCAGCGGCACCTTGAGGCTGCGCACCCGCGCGGGATCGAGCGCCCGCATACCCTCCAGTTCCGCATACCAGACGGTGGCGCCCACCAGAACTGCGCCCGTCGTGGTGTCGCGCCAGCGCTCCAGCGCAAAGGCAGCGGCCGGCGGCGCCGTGTCCGGCTGCCGTGGCAGGCTCCAGTTCACGCCAAAGATGCCGGCCATATTGGAAATGTCGTCATCATGCCCGGCGAAGGCGAGCATCTTCACGCCCGGCCCGATGGCGGGTGCGGCGGCGCGGGTCTCGCCGGCGAGTGTCGCCAGCATGATACGGGCCATGGCCGCGCCCTGCCGGCGCGCCAGATAGGGCAGACGGCGGGACAGGTCCGCCAGCCGGTCGCGAGCCGGCAGCAGCACGGCGAGGACCGCCGGATCGGCAGCCGCGCCCCAGCCCACATCCGCCACGGGCATGTTTTCGGCATACTGGAGCAGGAAGATTTCGGAGACCTGCGCCGCCACCGAGAGCGCGCCGCTGATGGTGATGCCGCCCGGCGTCACCTTGAAGCTGGAGGGGCCGGGAGCCTCGCCGGGCTTCAGGATGGACCATACGCGCCGGATCGCCTCGGCAGCGGCGGGGTCCATGATGCCCTTGTTGCCGGTGAAGGCGGCAACCGCCTTCCGGGCGGCCTTGTCCTCCAGCCGGCAGGCGCCGCCGGTGGAGTCGAACACCTTGTCCTTCTGGCCATCGGGGCCGTGGCCCAGCGGCGCGGCGCAGCCGGGCGCCAGACGGTCCGCCAGCATGCGCCCG
This sequence comes from Azorhizobium caulinodans ORS 571, assembly GCF_000010525.1. Taxonomy (GTDB): domain Bacteria; phylum Pseudomonadota; class Alphaproteobacteria; order Rhizobiales; family Xanthobacteraceae; genus Azorhizobium; species Azorhizobium caulinodans. The sequence continues at coordinate 4,907,937 of NC_009937.1, forward strand.
CTGTCGCGGGTCCGCTCGTCGGCGCCGTCCGCCCAGATGACAAGGCTGTCGCCGGGGCAGCCGGTGGCCGGCAGGAGGCCCTGCGCCACATAGCCGGCGCGAATGCCATCCGCCATCAGGCCAACCACCTGCGCGCCACGCGGGGTCAGTTCGCCCCGCCCCACCGGCCAGGACGGCCATTGCCGCGCGGTCCAGCTCGCCAGCGCCTCCGGCGACTGGGTGGGCGCGCGCACGCCGTGGCGCTGCACCAGAACCACCCGCTCCAGCACCATGTCCGCCAGCGCCGGCAGGCTCGCCAGGCAGAAGACGCCGGCAAGGGCTGCTGATTTGACGGCGAGTGAGAGCAATGGGCGACGCATGCAGGGGCTCCGGTCAGCGGTAGGACACTACACTGCCGGAAGATTGCGCGGGCAAGTCACGCCCCCGCCGCATCCCCGGTTCCGCCGCCGCGCGCACGCCCGAAGGCATTGGCGAGGGCGAGGAAACCGGCGACATCGATCTCCTCCGCCCGCGCCGTCTCGTCGATGCCCGTCTCCGAGAGCAGGGCCAGCGGATCGACGCCCAGAGATTTCAGCGACTGGCGCAGCATCTTGCGGCGCTGGCCGAAGGCCGCCTCTGTCACCCGCTCCAGATCCCGCAGGGCACAGGGCACCGGCTCCGCACGCGGCACCACATGGATGACCGAGGACGTGACCTTGGGCGGCGGCACGAAGGCCGAGGGCGCCACATCGAACAGGATGCGCGCCTGCGCCCGCCAGCCGGTGAGCACGGCAAGGCGCCCATAGGCCTTGCTGTCCGGCCCCGCGACGATGCGCTCGGCCACCTCGCGCTGGAACATGAGCGTCAGCGATGAGAACCACGGCGGCCAGGGATCCGTGGAAAGCCAGCCCACCAGAAGCTGCGTGCCCACATTGTAGGGCAGGTTCGCCACCACCCGCGCCTCGGCGCCGTCGAGATGGGGGCGCACATCCACCTTCAGCGCGTCGCCCTCGATGATCTCCAGCCTGCCCGGATAGGCGGCGGCGATCTCGTTGAGGGCCGCGATGCAGCGGTGGTCCCGCTCGATGGCGATGACCTTGCGGGCACCCAAGGCCAGAAGCGCGCGGGTGAGGCCGCCGGGACCGGGGCCGACCTCCACCACCGTCGCGCCTTCCAACGGGCCGGAGCCCCGCGCGATGCGGGCGGTGAGGTTGAGATCGAGCAGGAAGTTCTGGCCCAGCGACTTCTGCGCCGAAAGGCCGTGCGCGCGGATGACCTCGCGCAGCGGAGGCAGATCGTCGATGGCGCTCAAGGGACCGGAACTCCTGAGAGGAAGGAGGCCGTGTCTTAGAGCACGATCCGGCCGGAGGGAATCGCGATCTGCGGTTGCACGCCCTCAGGCGGCGTCGGCATCCGCGAAGCGGCGCGCGAGCCGCAGCGCCGCCATGAGGCTCGACGGGTTGGCCCGGCCGGTCCCGGCGATGGCGAAGGCGGTGCCGTGATCGGGCGAGGTGCGCACCAGCGGCAGGCCAAGCGTGGCGTTCACGCCATCATGGAAGGCCAGCGTCTTGGCCGGGATCAGCACCTGATCGTGATACATGCCGATCACCACGTCATAGGCTTCCCGCGCCTCGGCATGGAACAGCGTGTCGGCGGGGAACGGCCCGGTCGCCTCGATGCCCTCGGCGCGCAGCCGCTCGATGGCAGGGCGCACCACCGCCTCGTCCTCGCGCCCGATGGTCCCCGCCTCCCCCGCATGGGGATTGAGGCCGGCGAAGGCGAGACGCGGGCGCGGCAGACCGAAGCGGCGCACCATGTCGCGGGCGACGATACGGCCGGTCTCCACCAGCAGGTCGGCGGTGACGGCGGCGGGCACCTGGGCAAGCGGAATGTGGATGGTGGCCGGCACCACCGCGAGGGCCTGCGACCAGATCATCATGACCGGGCGCGGCGCCGGCCCGCCGGGCGGCGTGCAGCGGGCGGCGAGATATTCGGTATGGCCAGGAAAGCGGAAGCCGGCTTCATAGACCACGGCCTTGGCAAGGGGAGCGGTCACGAGGCCCGCCGCCGCGCCCGCCTGCACGAGATCGACAGCCCGATCGAGGCTCTCCACCACGGCGCGGGCGCTGGTCCCATCCGGTCGCCCCGGCTCGGCGGTGGCACGGGGGCCTGCCGGCACCACCGGCAGCGCCTCGCGAAAGGCGGATGCGGCCGTGCCGGGCTCGACGATCTCGATGGGGACGGAAAGGCCGAGAAGCCGCGCCCGCGCGGCCAGACAGGCGGGATCACCCACCACGAAGAAGGCAGGCAGGCCCGCTGCCTCGCGCGCCCGCCAAGCGGCGAGCACCACGTCCGGCCCGATGCCGGCGGGCTCGCCGAGGCTGAGCGCGAGCGCCGCGGTCATCAGCGCATGTACTGGATGAGCATGGTCTTGCGCAGCTCGGCCATCATGCGCTTCGACTGCTCCTGGAACTGCGCGTTGGAGAGCTCGTCCTTGATGTCGCGCTTCTTCGAGCTCTCGCCCTTCACGGTGCGTTTCTCGCACACGGCGAAGGTCTCGACACCCGACTGGGACACTTCCGGCGGCGTCAGGCGGCCAACCTCGGTCTTGTCGAGGACGGCACGCATCTTCTCGGGGATCTCGGAAGAAAGGCGGTTGATGGGCGAGCGCACCACCGTCTCCTTCATGCCCTTGATCATCTGGAGGCCGGCATCGCAGCCATTGAACTTGGCGCGCAGCGCATTGGCCTCGGCGAGGCGGGAGCCGTAGGCATTGCTGCCGCCGCCCACCACCAGGATGATGGGGCGCAACACATATTCGGTGGCGGTGAAGGCGTCCGCATTGCCCTGCTTGTTGAGGGCGGCGATCACGTCCGAATCGCGGATGTTCACCACCGGGGCGCGGGCGCGGACATACTGGCCCCACACATAGTCGGCGCGCAGCTTGTCCTTGAAGGTCTGAACCTTGAGGCCCGACTGGGCAAAGCTCGCGGTGAGCTGATCTGCGGTGCGGCCCGAGCGCTCGGCGATGTTCGAGAACATCCGGTTCACGTCGTCCTCGTCCGCCTCGATGGAGAAGCGGGCGGCCTGGAGCACCTTGATCTTCTCGTCGATCAGCTCTTCGAGCACCTGCTTCTGCGGCGGCGACTTGTTCTCAATGAGCTGGTGCAGCTTCATGCGCTGGGCGACGTCATTGGACGTGATCGGCTGGCCGGACACCATCACCAGCACCTGCGCCAGCGCGACACCGGGAGCGAGCACCGGCAAAGCGAGCGCGCAAACGAGCAGGAAGCGTCGAAAAGCAGAGGTCATCGTTCATCCCGGTCAGGCCCCGACCACCGCAACGGTCGTCGGAATGGACGTGCGTTCATCTTGCCTGCGCCTGTGGCGGCAATGGGGCCACTACCCCGTGACGGCGCCACGGGGCGGAAGCCTCAAGCGGGTGTGATCTCAACCCGCCGACCGGTCTTCACTAATTGGAGCTGGAGGAACTGCCAAGGCCCGACTTGATATTCGTCTCACCCAGCGTCCTGAGGCCGATGCGCAGCAGGATGCTGTTGTTGGACGAGTTGGTGGTGCCGTTCACCGTGTAGTCGGAGATGTAGTTCAGGGCCAGCGTGAAGCAGTCGTCCATGTAGGAGACGCCGAGCTGGGTGTAGTCGAACGCCGACTGGGCGATGTTGTAGCGCACGGCGCCGTTCAGGCTCCAGTTCTCGCTCAGCTTGTAGGAGGCTGAGGTGAAGACACCCTCGCGCTCCTCATAATAGCCGAGCAGCGGCTGCGGCGCATAACGTCCATAGATGACGTTGATGCCGAGCTTGTCGATCTGGGTGCGGCCTTCCAGCTCGAACCGCTGCAGGGACGCATTGTCCTCGGCGAAGCGGAAGCGGCTGATGACCTCGAACTTGTCGGTCGGCGAGTAGCTGAAGCGGGCGATGTAGTCGGACACGTTGGTGTCGAGACCCGACTGCAGGCCGGTGTTCGCCATGTCGCCCTGGGCGTACGAGTTCAGGCCGAACAGGTGGTAGGACTGGCCGACGAGCGCGGTGATCACGCCGCCCTGATTGAGGGCCGCCGTGTAGGACACGCCCACATTGGCGCGGCCGCCGCCTTCCACCCGGTCATAGCCCGAGTATTTGTTGATGGAGAACAGGTTGGTGTCGTCGAACACCAGGCTCTGCGCATCCTCGTTCGGCAGCTTGCCGATCCCGGTCTCGTTGGGACGGGCGATGAGCTGCACGCGCGGCTCGATCGTCTGCGTGCCCCAGCTCTGCACCGAGATGAAGGGATAGCGGTAATCGAGGCCGATCACCGGCATGGCGCGGATCAGGCTCTCGTCACCCGACTGCAGCGGATTCTGCCCCGGCAGGGTCGGGCCGCTGGAATAGCTGGTGGGCAGGGCCGATACGTTGGCTTGGGCCACGTCCACGCGCATCTGCGCAAACGGCGTCCACATCTGGCCGGCGCTGTCGACCAGCGTGCGCTTCCAGTACAGCTCAGCCGAAAGGCGGGTGTAGTCGCCCGGCGCGCCGCGCAGCAGGCACTGCGTCGGGTTGGGGTTGCTGAGGGCGCACGAGCCGCCCAGCACGCCGATGTTGGCGGCATTGGCGGTGAGCGCATTGGTGGAGATGAAGTCCGCCTGATCCCGCGACAGCGTGGTGAAGTTCACGTTGACGCCGGCCTCGCCGCCGAGCACGGGCTTGCCGAAGACGTAGTTGTAATCGAGGTTGCCCACCACGGGCAGCTTGTTCTGGTTGTCCGTGGTGGCCATGCCGAGGAAGTAGAGGCCGCGCAGGTCGAAGTAGCTGCGGTCGCCCTGCCCCTGCAAATAGACCTGCGAGGTGCGATCGATGATGTCCGAGGACACGAAGCCGTAGTCGCGCAGGAACATGCGGTCAGAGACGACGGTGCCGTCCCAGCCGAAGGTCCAGTAGTTGTTCAGCGCGAACTGGCCATGGCTTTCCACCATGCCGCGCTGGTCGCGATAGCCCGGCAGCGGCGTGCCGTTGGAGACGAACGTGCCCTTGTCGAGCTGGTCGATGCCGGCGGCGCGCAGGCTGTAGGAGCCGTTCTCCAGGCGCTGGCGCCATTCGCCGCGCAGCAGGACGCCCTGCTTGCTGAAGAACATGGGGTCGAACGTCACGTCCCGATCAGGCGCGATGTTCCAGAAGAAGGGCACGGAGACGCCATAGCCGGTGTTGCCGGAGCTGTAGAATTCCGGGAACAGGAAGCCGGTCTTGCGCTTCACCGTCGGATCGGGCGACGAGAAATACGGGAAATACGCGATGGGCATTCCGAAGAACTCCATCGTCGCATCCTGGTAATAGATCATCTTCTCGTCTTCGTTATGGATGATCCGCGCAGCCTTGATCTGCCACAGGGGCGGCTTCTGCGGCGTGTCCTTGCACGGCTCGCAGGCCGTGTAGACGCCATTCTGGAAGACGGTGATGTTGCCCTCCGCGCGGTCGGCGCGGGTGGCGGCGAAATGGGTCTTGTCGGGCGTGTCCACCCTGAGGCTGTTGATGAAGCCTTCGGAATAGTCCTGCGACAGCTCGAGATTCTCGGCCGTGACGATCTTGCCGTCCTTCTGCTTCAGACGGACGTTGCCCTCCGCGATGACCTTGTTGGTCTTGCGGTTGTAGGTGACGCGCTTCGCCTCGACGGACGAGCCGTCATAGTACATCTGCACGTTGCCGACGGCGGAGACGGTATCGTTCTTGTAGTCGTAGACCAGCTGGTCGGCGGTCACGAGCATCTTGGCGTTGGGATCGGTCTTGGGCGTGGCGACGCCAAGACCGGCCGGCCCGGACTGGGCACGGGCAGGCGTCACGGCACCGGCGGATGCTCCCAGAAGGAGGAGGCCGGCGACAAACGCCGTCCCCATCCCGCGCAGCACACTGCGCGGGCCCATCACGGCCAAGGCCTGAAAGGGGCTCGACCCGACCGTCATCCGTCCTCCCGGTGCAACAGGATCAATACCCCCATGAAAATGCCGGCGAGTGCGGGAAACCATGCAGCAGCAATGGGATGCACAACACCAGCGTCACCAAGATCCTCGGCGAGCTTGGTTCCCAGATAAAGCAGAAACCCCGCGAGCACGCCACCGAGAATCGTTTGTCCTACACCGCCGAAGCGAAACACCCTTAAGCCAACCACAGCGGCTATTAACACCATGGCCACCAGCAAGAACGGCCGGGCCAAAAGACTCTGAAGCTGAAGGCGGTATCTCGCCGCACCGAAGCCCGACTGCTCGGCATTGCTGATGGCGTCGGGCAGTTGCCAAAAGGACACGGTTTCGGGGGAGACCAGCGACTCCTGGATCTGCTTGGGATCGAGCTTGGTGGCGAGCAGGTAGGTCTCGAAGGTCTGCTGGTCGGAGCCCGGCACCAGCACCCGCGCCTCCTTCATCGTCCAGTAGCCGTCGCCCAGGATCGCGCTCTTGGCCTCGACGCGGTCGGTCAGCTTCCCGTTCCGGTCGAACTCGAAGACCGTCACGCCCGTGAGTTGCCGCCCGCCCTGCTGGGAGGCCGCCGCCTGGATGATCGCCTGCCCGTCCACGCTCTGCTGGCGGATCCAGAAGCCAGAGGTGCCCTGCGTGAACACGCCCGAGGCGGTGTTGAAGATCTCCGCCTCCATGCGGTTCGCCCGCTCCTTGAAGTCGGCGGAGACGGGATTGAACACGCAGGTCGCGAAGACGCCGATGAGGAAGGCCACCAGCAGGGCCGGCGAGGTGAACTGCCAGACCGAGAGGCCGACCGCGCGCGCCACCACCAGCTCCAGCTTGCGCGAGAGGGTGACGAAGGTGGCCATGCCGCCGAACAGCACCGCGAAGGGCAGCAGCTGCTCCGTGAAGGCCGGCGTGCGGTAGATGGTGAGCAATGCGACGGTGACCGCCGAGACCGTGTCACGGTCGGCGGTGCGGCGCGCCATCTCCAGAAAGTCGACCAGCATGATGAGGCCGACGCAGGAGAAGAAGATCATCGTCACGGACGCGAAGAAGCGCCGTGCGAAATAGAAGCCGAGCGTCCTGCCGATCATGCCGCCTCACGAGGCCGAAAGGCGGGTCACCCGCGTGGAGAGCGCGTGCATCACGCGCGCCACCGGGGCCGGCAGGGTGAAGGTGATCCAGCCCTGCAGCACCAGCGCCGAGACGATGATGGTGAGGAGCGGAATGAGATAGATGGCCGGCACCGCCCAGGCGGCGGTGCGCAGCTGGCCGGCGACGGCGAAATTGGCGATCTGGAGTGCCGTCATGATGGGCACGATGGCCGCAAGCGCGAGGCCCCGGCTCTCGCGCGTGGTGCGCGGGCGGGCCATGGCGGCGGCGGCGATGGCGAAGAAGGCCAGCGGATAGAGGCCGGCGGACAGGCGCTTGTGGTACTCCTCCCGGAACCGGCCCGGCTGGACGATCATGTAGGGATCATCCTTGGGCGGGTTCGAGATATAGGCGAAGGACCGCTCGTTGGGGCGGATGTCCGCCCCGCTCTGGCTGCCGCCCGGCGTCAGGGCCGAGAGGTCGAAGGCATAGCGCTGGAATTCGACCACCGAGCCGTTGCTGGCGGCACCCGGCACGCGGCGGTGGATGGAGCCGTTTTCCAGGACGAGGAAGATGCCGTTGTCCGCCTCCACGATCTGGCCGCGGTCGGCCACATAGGTAGAGACTTCCTTCTCGCGGGCGTCATTGATGAAGACGCCGCTCATGACGCCGTTCTTCGCCCTGTCGCGCACATGGAAGACGAGGCCGGGCGCCAGATTCACGAAACGGCCGGGCTGGGCGACGAAGGACACCACGTCCGCGCGCACCCGCGACACCTGATCGCGGAAGGACCGCAGGCTGGCCGGCACGATGTGGATGGAGAGGGCCGAGCAGAAGACCGAGGCCAGCACCGCCAGCAGCATCAGCGAGCGCAGGACGCGCCACGGGCTCATGCCGGCCGCCGCCATGACCACGATCTCGCTGTCGCCGTTGAGCTTGAGCAGCGTGTAGGACGTCGCGATGAACAGCGCCGCCGGGGCGATGACCATGATCAGCGTCGGCAGGGTCAGCGAGGTGATGGCGAGGAAGGCAAGGATCGTCTGGCCCTGGCTCGTCACGAGGTCGAGCTGGCGCAACGCCTGCGTCGCCCAGATCATGCCCGTGAGTACGAGCGTGACGCCGACGAAGGCCACAGCCGAAGTGGAAAAGATGTAACGATCGAGACGGCCCATCAAGACCCGCGCCTTGTGCGCACTCGCCGCCCCGACGCGCACTTTGGAAACCGCGCAAACAGATAGCGGCAAGCCGGGCTTCGTGCAAACCCAGCCCGCATACTACCTCCACAATCATATCGCCTGTGGCTTGCACGCCTCAGGCGTGCCGGCGGACCCGCTTGCATCCCTTGATCCTCAACGCGCGTCGAGCACCGCCGTACAGGCGGCGGGCAGGTCTGCGAGCGTCAGCGGCGGCTTCGGCTTCTGGGGCGTGGGCGAGGGTTTGGGGTGCAGCACCTCGTCGGTGAACCACCAGGCGAGTTCGCTGCCGCAGCCGTCACCGACCGGTGGGGGCTCCTGCGGCCGGCAGTCGGGACTGTCCTTCGGGCAGAACAGCCGCACGTGCATGTGGTAGTCGTGCCCCCAGTAGGGCCGGACCTTGGCGAGCCAGGCGCGGTCGCCCTGCGCATCGCGGCACAGCGCCTTCTTGATGGCCGCATTCACGAAGATGCGCTCCACATTGGCATCCTGCGCAGCGGCGCGGATCACGGCGAGATGATCCGCCGTCCACACCTTGCGGTCCACATCGAGGCGGTCGGGCCGCACGATCATGGTGGCGGAGACGCTCTCGCGCTCCTGCGGCGTGAAGGCGCGGCCAGGGCTGGGGGTGAGCCAGATGTCGGCATCGAGCCCCACCTGGTGGGAGGCATGGCCGGTGCGCATGGGCCCGCCGCGCGGCTGCGACATGTCGCCCACGAGGATGCCGGGCCAGCGGGAGACCTGCGGCACGCTGGCGGCGAATCGCTCCAGGAAATCGATGAGGGCCGGATGCCCCCAGGCGCGGTCACGGGAGGGGCGCATGGCCTGCCAGAGCGGCCCCTGCGCGCCCTGCCGCACGGCCGTCGCCGCCGGCCCGTTGGCCGGAAGTTCGCTCGCGCCCGCGAGGCAGCCGCGCGAATAGAAGCCGATGGAGCGGGTGGCGAGCGGGGCGGCGGTCTTCGCCGCGCCGAACAGTTCCTTCGCCGGCGGCCCGCCGTCCTGCGCGGAGGCCGGTAGCGTGCCGGGCAGCAGCGAGACGGCGACGAGCGCGCCCACAAGACCACGGACGGCCCGCATCAGACGCTGCCGCGCTGATCGAGGATGACGAGATCGGGTCCGCTGCGGGTGCCCGAATCGGCCGGGAGATCAGTCACCAGCATGGTGGCGCCCGGCGTCAGCAGCGCGACGAGGCGCGCGTTCACCGCCGGCTCCACCATCAGGCGGGCCAGCGCGTCCTGCGCCGCACCGGCCCTGGCGCCGTTGCCCTCATAGCTGACCGCGCTCCAGCGCGGCGGCTTTCCGTCCTGCTGCGGGCGCAGCACATAGACCACGTTGCCCAGCGGCTGGGTGGGATCCTTCACCGTCAGGGCGCCGCTCAGAACCTCCACCCCGTCGCGCAGCACGACGAGGCGGCGGTCCGCCCCGCTCGCCACGACGCAGGCCGGGCCGCGACTGCCGTCCGGCACCTTCTGGTCCGCACCGGCCGCAATGGAGGCCGTCACGTCGGCCGGCAGCACAAGGCCGGGGTCGAGCACATCCTGCGGCGCATTGTGACCGTCCGAGATGATGACCGGCGTGCCGACGGACGTGATGCCGTAAAGCAATTTGGAGAAAGCGAGCGGCAGGTGGACGCAGCCGTGCGAGGACGGATAGCCCGGCAGGCCGCCCGCATGCAGCGCCACGCCGGACCATGTCAGCCGCTCGGAATAGGGCATGGAGGCTTCGTGATAGAGCGAGGAATGGTGGTCCACGTCCTTCGCGAGGATGGTGAAGACCCCGGTGGGCGTCAGATGCCCTTCCTTGCCGGTGGAGACGGTGGAGACGCCGATGCGCACCCCGTCGCGATACACGAAGCAGCGCTGCTCCGGCAGATTGACCACGATGGCCACCGGACCTTCGGGCGCGCGCTCCGGATGCCAGACGTATTCGCCGGGCTTCAGAGAGCGGATGGCCGTCTCTTCAGGATCCTCGGCCGCCCGTACGGGGGAGAGCGCAAGAAGCGCCACGCTGCCGCCGAGCAGACACGTCCGCCTCAGAAGCTGCCGCCGATCCATTCCTGCCGTGCCGGACATCGCCTTCCCCTCTCCACCGCCCGCGACAATGCGCGCGCAGGGTAAATGCGAGGTTGAGGCGCGGCGTCCTACTTGTCCTTGTCCGCGTACGGGTTGCCCTTCTCGCGCAGGGTGAGGCGGATCGGCACGCCGGGCAGGCTGAATGCCTCGCGCAAACCGTTGGTGATGTAGCGCAGATAGCTTTCCGGCAGCGCCTCGGGGCGCGAGCAGAACAGGACGAAGCTCGGCGGGCGGGCCTTGGGCTGCGTCATGTAGCGGATCTTCACCCGGCGGCCGGACACCGCCGGCGGCGGATGCGAATCGGTCGCTTCCTGCAGGTAGCGGTTCAGCGGATTGGTGGGGATGCGGGTGTTCCACACCGCATAGGTGGCCGCGATGGCCTCCACCAGCTTGTCGAGGCCGCGCCCGGTGAGACCGGACAGCGGCACGATGGGCACGCCCTTCACCTGCGGCAGCCAGTGATCCGCTTCTTCCCGCAGACGGGAGAAGGCGGCGGGGCCGACAAGATCAGACTTGTTGTAGCCGAGGACCAGGGCCCGGCCCTCGCGCACCACCAGGTCTGCGATGCGCAGGTCCTGTTCCTCGAAGGGCTTGGTGGCATCCATGAGCACCACCACCACTTCCGCGAACTTCATGGCGCGCAGGGCATCGGCGGCGGAGAGCTTCTCCAGCTTGTCCTCGATGCGCGCACGCTTGCGCAGGCCGGCGGTGTCGAACACTTCCAGCGCCCGCCCGTTCCACGTCACTTCCACGGAGATGGAATCGCGGGTGATGCCGGCCTCCGGGCCGGTCAGCAGGCGATCCTCGCCGAGCAGGCGGTTGATGAGGGTGGACTTGCCCGCATTGGGGCGGCCGATCACCGCCACCTTGATGGGGCGGTTGGGATTGGCCTCCGCCTCCTCGGTCTCCTCATCCTCTTCCTGCGGCGCGGTCTGGGCCGGCAAAGCCTCGCAGATGGCGTCATAGAGATCAGAGAGGCCCTCGCCATGCTCGGCGGACAGCGGCACCGGTGCGCCGAGGCCGAGTTCATAAGCCTCCATGGCCCCCGCCTCGCCGCCGCGGCCCTCGCTCTTGTTGGCCACGAGGATGGTCGGCTTGCCCGAGCGGCGGGCGAGCGACGCGAAGGCCCGGTCGGTGGGCGTCAGCCCCACGCGGGCGTCGATCAGGAACAGCAGCGCGTCCGCGTCGCCGATGGCGGTCTCGGTCTGCGCCCGCATGCGCCCTTCGAGGCTATCCGCATCGGCTTCCTCGAGGCCCGCCGTATCGACGATGCGGAAGGCGAGGTCGCCGAGGCGCGCGTCCCCTTCCCGCCGGTCGCGGGTCACGCCGGGGCGGTCGTCAACGAGCGCGAGCCTCTTGCCGACGAGACGGTTGAAGAGGGTGGACTTGCCGACATTGGGACGGCCGACGATGGCCAGGGTGAAGGACATGAACAATGGGCCTAAAACGACGGAACGGGGCCTCCGGCTGGAAGCCCCGCCCGTTCTCTAGCATAGGTTTGGCAGGAGCGGTCATGCCGCGCGGTCAACAGAGCCGCGTCGGCGCGGCCTCACTCCGGCTTGAGGGTCGGCGCAGCGCCGAGCGACACGTTGGAATTGCTCGGCTGCACCAGCGGCGCCTTGTCTTCGACGCCGGGCACGCCGCCCGGGAAGACCTGCTGGCGCTGGCCCGGCAACGGCTTCTTGGTGTCAAAGATGTTGAGCTTTTCCAGACTCTCGCAGCCCGAGACGCCGAAAGCGAGAGCCAAAGCGAAGGCGATACGGATGCGTCCGCGCAGCATGCTGGGGGTCCTCATGGTTTGGCGGAGGGAGCGGCGGGGGCCGGTGCGGAAGCGGGAGCCGGGGCCGCCTCGCCCGCCTTGGCCGGCGCCGGGGCGGTGAGGGAGCGGATCAGCTCGGCCCGCGAACGCACGCCATAGGGCGTTTCCTGATCTTCCAGGATCAGGCTCGCGGTGGTGTTGGCGCCCTTGAGGTCGCCGGCCTTGTACTGGGAAAGGGCGATCAGTTCGCGGGCGGAATGCCGCAGCGGGCTCGTGCCGTCGGCCAGCGCCTGCACGCGCTGCTTCACGTCGGCCACCGCGCCCGTGTCCACGAGGATCATGGCGGCGCGGATGCGCGCCAGATCCCGCTCGGCGGCGGTGAGGCCGGTATCGGCGGCCAGCGTATCGAAGGCGGCGACGGCGGCGGCCTTGTCGCGGGTGGCAAGTTCGGTGGCGGCGCGGAAGCGGGCGAGTGCGCGATAGCCGGCGGGCGCATCCTTGGCGAGCGCGTTGAACGCGGCTTCCGCCTCCTGATGCTTGCCCTCGTCAGCCAGCTTCACGGCGGCCTCGAAGCGCACGCTGGTCGCCTGGGCCTCGCGCTGCTGCCACCAGCGCCAGCCGCTGTAGGCGGCGGTCCCGGCGATCACCGCCACCACGAAGAGGATCACGTAGATGCCGAAGCGGTTCCACAGCCGGCTCAGGCGCTCGCGGCGCAGATCCTCGTCGATCTCGTCAAAAATGTCGGTCATTCAAAGTCCAAGCGCGCGAAGGCCCATCCCGCCGGAGGCCGGCGGGCGGGCAAAAGGGCCGGTAAGGTACTCATGCGGCCCGTTTGTGGCAAACGGGCCCGATTTCGCCGTTTTTTGATCTTTTCCGGTCAGCCCGCCTTGGGGGCCTTCGGCGCATAGACATGCTCCGGGCCGGGGAAGGTGCGGGCCCGCACCTCCTCCGCATAGGAGGAGACGGCCGCCTCGATGGCGGGGCCGAGCTCGGCATATTTCTTCACGAACTTCGGCACGCGGGGCGCGAGGCCCAGCATGTCCTCCAGGACGAGGATCTGCCCGTCGCAGGCCGCGCTGCCGCCGATGCCGATGGTGGGCGGGGCCACCTCCTGCGTGATGCGGCGGGCGAGCGGCTCGGCGATGGCCTCCAGCACGATGGAGAAGGCGCCCGCATGGGAGATCGCCACCGCATCCTCGAAGATCTGCCCGGCCTCGGTCTCGTCCCGGCCGCGCGCCTTGAAGGAGCCGAGCGTGTTGATGGCCTGCGGGGTGAGGCCCACATGGCCCATCACCGGAATGCCGCGGTCCACGAGGAAGCGCACGGTCTCGGCCATGCGCACGCCGCCCTCCAGCTTCACCGCGCCGGCGCCGGTCTCCTTCAGCACCCGCGCGGCGGTATGGAAGGCCTCGACCGGGCTCGCCTCATAGCTCCCGAAGGGCAGGTCCACGACGATGAGGGCGCGCTTCGTGCCGCGCACCACCGCCCGGCCATGCACGATCATCATCTCGACAGTGACCGGAACGGTGGTCTCCAGCCCGTGCATCACCATGCCGAGGCTGTCGCCCACCAGGATCACATCCACATGGGCGTCCAGAAGCTGGGCGGTGTGGGCATGGTAGGAGGTGAGGCTGACGATGGGCGTGCCGCCCTTGCGGGCACGAATCTCCGGCGCCGTCGTGCGGCGCGCCTCGGACTGGATGGACATGGCGTTTCCTTGGATTCTTGTCGGGTTCGGTCAGCCCATGACGGGCACGCCCACCACATAGGGATGGAAGACGAAGACGAGGAACAGATAGAGGACGACACCGCCGGCCACCGCCGCGAGATCGCCGGTCCACCCTGAGGGCGCCACGGGCAGCGGCAGGCCGCGCCGCTTCACGGAGATGCGGTCATAGACCGCCCAGGCGAGCACCACCGCGAACAGCGTCATGGAGGCGGCATCGCCCTTCACAAGAAAGTGCGCCAGCGCCCACACCTTCACACCCACCAGCATGGGGTGCTTCAGCCACGCCTTGATGTGGCTCGGCACATAAGCGGCGACGAGGCAGATGGCGGCAATCAGCATCAGCCCCATGGTGAGGTGGCGCAGCTGATAGGGCGGTGTCCAGAGGATGGCGGGCCCCGCCGCGCGCCACAGGCCGTAGCCATAGCCGGTGAGCAGGAGGCCGCTCAGCGCCAGCAGCGAGTAGAAGCCCTTGTATGGCCCTTCTCCCACCTGCCCCACGAGGCTGGCGCGCAGCGCGGGGCGCGTCGAGACGAGATGGGTGCCGATGAAGATCACCAGACCGAGCAGCATCATGAACATGGAAGGGCCCCGTTGCACGGCGTCCGGAACCGCCGGACCGGCCGGAACCTAGAGCGGTCCGCCGCCGCTTGGAAGTCCACCAGTTCCAGCCGGCGGATGAGGGCACCGTTAGGTCCCCATCCATGCTACAGCTTTCCACGCGGCGCGGGCCTGCGCCGGGCGCATGACGAAAGCGGGGGCAAGGTCTTCTAATCGTCGTGCGGCCATGGTATCGGCCACTGCCAACTCGAAGCGCGGCTCCACACCGAAACGGCTGCAGCCGGGCGCTTCGATCCTCATACTGCGGGCTGCCAGACCGGCGGGCCCGATCAGGAGTTGGCGATGTCGAACCCCCTTTCCTCCCTTAACGGCTCGCCCTTCCGCGAGGCGCTCACGTTCGACGACGTGCTGCTGGTTCCCGGCGCCTCGGAAGTGATGCCGGGCGGGGTCAACCTCGCCACCCGCCTCACCAACACCATCAGCCTCAACCTGCCCATCCTCTCCGCCGCCATGGACACGGTGACGGAAGCCCGCATGGCCATCGCCATGGCGCAGGCCGGCGGCATCGGCGTCATCCACCGCAACCTCACGCCGGAGATCCAGGCCGAGCACGTGCGGCAGGTGAAGAAGTTCGAGAGCGGCATGGTGGTGAACCCGGTCACCATCCACCCGGACGAGACGCTGCAATATGCCCTCGACCTGATGAAGCGCTTCGGCATCTCCGGCATTCCGGTGGTGGAGCGCGGCAACGGGCGCGGCGGCAAGCTGGTGGGCATCCTCACCAACCGCGACGTGCGCTTCGCCACCAATCCGGACCAGCCCGTCTCCGAGCTGATGACCAAGGACCGGCTCATCACCGTCACGGAGAACGTCAGCCAGGCCGAGGCCAAGAAGCTGCTCCACCAGTACCGCATCGAGAAGCTGCTGGTGGTGGACGCCAACTACCACTGCGTCGGCCTCATCACCGTGAAGGACATCGAGAAGGCGGTCGCCAATCCGAACGCCGCCAAGGACGAGCAGGGCCGCCTGCGCGTCGCTGCCGCCACCACGGTCGGTGATGACGGCTACGAGCGCACGGAGCGCCTGATCGACGCGGGCGTGGACCTCGTGGTGGTGGACACCGCGCACGGCCATTCGCGGAAGGTCATCGACCAGGTGGCCCGCATCAAGAAGCTGTCCAACGCCACGCAGATCCTCGCCGGCAACGTCGCCACCGCCGACGCCACCAAGGCGCTGATCGATGCCGGCGCGGACGCCATCAAGGTGGGCATCGGCCCCGGCTCCATCTGCACCACCCGCATCGTCGCGGGCGTGGGCGTGCCCCAGCTCACAGCCGTGATGGACGCTGTGGAAGCCGCGGCCGCCACCAACACGCCCATCGTCGCGGACGGCGGCATCAAGTTCTCCGGCGATCTCGCCAAGGCGCTGGCCGCCGGCGCCTCCGTCGCCATGGTCGGCTCGCTGCTCGCCGGCACCGAGGAGAGCCCCGGGGAGGTGTTCCTCTATCAGGGCCGCTCCTACAAGGCCTATCGCGGCATGGGCTCGGTGGGCGCCATGTCCCGCGGCTCGGCGGACCGCTACTTCCAGGCGGAAGTCCGCGATGCGCTGAAGCTGGTGCCGGAAGGCGTCGAGGGTCAGGTGGCCTACAAGGGCCCGGCGAGCAACGTGCTGCACCAGCTCGCCGGCGGCCTGCGCGCCGCCATGGGCTATGTGGGCGGCGCCACGCTGCCGGAATTCCGCGAGAAGGCGCGCTTCGTGCGCATCTCCTCCGCCGGCCTGCGCGAGAGCCACGTGCACGACGTGACCATCACCCGCGAGAGCCCGAACTATCCCAGCAGCCTCTGAACGGTCGTCTCCGGATCACGCCCGGCGGTCTCACCGCCGGGCGTTTTCTTTGCCCGCAACATTCCCTTGCGGCATGTGCATGAAGGGGCGAAATCCGGCGTTCCGGCGCTCCGCCCGCTTCCTTTCGCAACGGAAGCGGTCAATTCTTTCCCCAACGTCCGCCACCTTGAGGTGAAGCGGAGATCAGGACCTCACGTCCGTCACGGGAAGGAAATCATGCCGCAGTTCTCACACGGCCCCCGCGCCCTGTCCGCTCGCCCCTCCCGCCGCGCCGTCGCCGCGCTGGGCCTCGCTCTGCTGGCGGCCCCGCTCGCCGCTCTGCCCGCTCGCGCTCAAGTGGCCGATCTCCGGATCATGGCGCCGGCCGCCCCCGGCGGCGGCTGGGACCAGACCGCGCGCTCCATGCAGCAGGCCCTCGTGGCGGCGGGCGCCGCCCGCAGCGTGCAGGTGACCAATGTGGCGGGCGCTGGCGGCACCATCGGCATCGCCCAGTTCGTCAATGGCGCGAAGGGCGATCCGAACCAGCTCATGGTGATGGGCTATGTGATGGTGGGCGCCATCCTCACCAACAAGGCGCCCGTCACCCTTGATCAGGTGACGCCCATCGCCCGCCTCACCGAGGAGACCGAGGCCATCGCCGTGCCGGCGGCCTCGCCCATCAAGACCGTGCAGGAGCTGGCCGAGGCCATCAAGGCCAACCCGGCCAAGGTGACCTGGGCCGGCGGTTCGGCGGGCGGCGTGGACCATATCGCCGCCGCCCTGTTTGCGCAGGCGGCCGGCGCTGATCCCTCCAAGATCAACTACATCCCCTTCTCCGGCGGCGGCGAGGCGCTGGCCGCCGTGCTCGGCGGCAAGGTGACCGCCGGCATCTCCGGCTATGGCGAGTTCGAGAGCCAGGTGAAGGCGGGCAAGCTGCGCATCCTCGCCGTCACCGCCGGCGAGCGGGTGGAGGGCGTCGATGCCCCGACCCTCACCGAAGCCGGCCTCAAGCTGAAGATCACCAACTGGCGTGGCGTCGTCGCCCCGCCCGGCCTCAATCCGGAGCAGGTGAAGACCCTCACCGCGACGGTCGAGAAGATGGCGAAGTCGCCCGCCTGGGCCGAGGTGCTGAAGCAGAAGGGCTGGGACGACGCTTTGCTCACGGGCGAAGCCTTCACCGCCTTCCTGAAGCAGGAAAACGCCACCACCACCGACATCCTGAAGTCCGTGGGGCTGGTGAAGCCCTGACCGGGGTCATTTCCGCATTTCACGGAAACGCGGAAACGACCCAAGTTCTTGGTTTCACGCAATTCCTTTCGCAGAACCGCACACGTCTGCGGGAATGGCTCCAGCGGGGGCGCCGCCCGGCGCCCCCCTTCCGGCCGCCTCAGGAGGCTCCATGGATCGCAAGCTGAACCGGCCGGACATGGCGGGCATCGCCATCGCCCTCGGCCTTGCGGCGCTCGCCGCCGTCATCTGGTGGGACGCCACCCGCCTCACGCTGGGCTCGCCTTATGGCCTCGGGCCGGACGCCGCCCCCAAGGTGGTGGCCGGCGGCCTCGCCCTTCTGGCGGTGGCGAACTTCATCACCGCCTGGCGCGGCGCCCTGCCCCATCGCGAGGCCGGCGACTTCGGGGCGATCGCCTGGATCGTCGGCGGCCTGCTGGTGCTGATTGCCCTCATCGCCTTCGACGGCGGCTTCATTCCCGCCACCGCCATCCTGTTCGCCGCCACCGCCCGCGCCTTCGGTCGGCGCGCGCTGCTGGCGGACCTCGGCATAGGCTTCGTGATCGGCCTCCTCGCCTATCTCATGTTCGCCAAGCTGCTCACCTTGTCGCTGCCCATGGGGCCGCTGGAACGGCTGCTCTGAGGAGGCCCCATGGACACCTTCGGCTCGCTCCTCACCGGCCTCTCGGTCGCCATTGCCCCGACCAACCTGCTGTTCGCGCTCATCGGCGTGCTGCTCGGCACGGCGGTCGGCGTGCTGCCGGGCATCGGCCCGGCGCTCACCGTCGCGCTGCTGCTGCCCGTCACCTACAAGCTCGATCCCGCAGGCTCGCTCATCATGTTCGCGGGCATCTATTACGGCGGCATGTATGGCGGCTCCACCACCGCCATCCTCATCAACACGCCCGGCGAGAGCGCCTCCATGGCAACCGCTTTGGAAGGCAACAAGATGGCGAAGGCCGGCCGTGGCGGGCCGGCGCTCGCCACCTCCGCCATCGGCTCCTTCGTCGCCGGCACCATCGCCACGCTGGGCCTCACCTTTCTCGCGCCGACGCTGGTGGAGATCGCGGTCCAGTTCGGCCCTGAGGACTATTTCGCGCTGATGTGCGTGGCTTTCGTCACCGTCTCGGCCACCTTCGGGGACTCGCCTGTGCGCGGCCTTACCAGCCTGTTCATCGGGCTGGCGCTCGGCCTCGTCGGCATCGACAAGCTCACCGGACAGGCGCGGCTCGGCTTCGGCGTGCCGGAGCTGCTGGACGGCGTGGAGGTGACCACGCTGGCCGTGGGCCTCTTTGCCATCGGCGAAGCCCTGTTCATCGCCTCCCGCCGCCATGCGGCGCCCGAGCAGGTGGAGCCGGTGCGCGGCTCGCTCTGGATGAGCCTCGACGACTGGCGCCGCTCATGGAAGCCGTGGCTGCGCGGCACCTTCCTCGGCTTTCCCATCGGCGCCTTGCCCGCGGGCGGGGCGGAAATCCCGACCTTCCTTTCCTATGCGGTGGAGCGCCGGCTGACCAAGCATCCGGAGGAATTCGGCAAGGGGGCGATCGAGGGCGTCGCCGGTCCCGAGGCCGCCAACAATGCCTCGGCGGCGGGCACGCTGGTGCCCCTGCTGACGCTGGGCCTGCCCACCTCCGCCACCGCCGCCATGATGCTGGCCGGCTTCCAGCAATATGGCCTCAATCCCGGCCCGCTGCTGTTCGCGGATCATCCGCAGCTGGTGTGGGGGCTGATCGCCTCGCTCTATATCGCCAATGTGATGCTGCTGGTGCTGAACCTGCCGCTGGTGGGCCTGTGGGTGCGGCTGCTCGCCATTCCCCAGCCCTGGCTCTATGCGGGCATTCTCGTCTTCGCCACCATGGGCACCATCGCCGCCAAGCCCTCGGTGGCCGAGCTCGGCATGCTCACCGTCTTCGGTGTGCTGGGCTATCTCATGCGGCGCTTCGACTATCCCGTCGCGCCGGTGGTGGTGGGCCTGATCCTCGGGCCGGTGGCGGAGGCGCAATTGCGCCGGGCGCTCTCCATCAGCCTCGGCGATCCCATGGTGCTGGTGGAGAGCCCCATCTCCGCAACCCTTCTGGTGGTGGCCCTCCTCGCCCTCATCGCCCCGTTCGTGCTGAAGGGCCTGGACCGCTTCAAGGCAAACGAGGACTGACACTTACGCCAGCGATGCCGGCCACGGCCGGCATCGGCGGATCTCAGTCCAGTTCCATGCGGTAGCGCACATGGTCATCTACGGCGACATAGCTGTCATAGAGCCGGCGGGCGGTCGCATTGGTGTCGCGTGTGTGCCAGTAGAGGTCGGTCCAGCCCTGCGCGCGGCAATGGGCCACGAGATGGTCGAGGATGGCGCGGCCGACGCCGCCGCCGCGGGCCGCCGGGTCCACATACAGGTCTTCGAGATAGCACACGCCGGTAAGGCTCCAGGTGCCCTCGTGGTGGACGCAGAGCGCCATGCCGACCAACCGGCCATCCTCTTCCGCGAGGAGACCGAAGACGGGCGAGGCGGGATCGAGCACCCGCCTCCAGGTATGGGCCGTCACCTCTTCCGGGACGTCCGCATTGTAGAAGTCGTTATAGCCCGCCCAGAGCTGGCGCCATGCCGCCTCGTCCGCCGCCTCGGGCGCCCGCACCACCACCGACATGACCTGCCCTCCCCCGCGCCGCCCAGCGGACGCCCAAACGAAAAAGGCGCGCCACCGGGGCGCGCCTTTGATGCAAACGTCGAACCGGCCGGCTCAGCGCTGGGCGTTGGCCTGCGCGCCGCCGCTCTTCGGCAGGATGACCACCTTGGTGCCCACGTTCACGCGGGTGTAGAGGTCTTCCACGTCGTTGTTGAGCATGCGGAAGCAGCCCGACGACACGAACTTGCCGATGGTCTGCGGCTCGTTGGTGCCGTGGATGCGGTACACCGTGCCGCCGAGATACAGCGTGCGGGCGCCGAGCGGGTTGCCCGGGCCGCCGGCCATAAAGCGCGGCAGATAGGGCTGGCGCTGGATCATCTCCGCCGGCGGGCGCCAGTCGGCCCATTCCGCCTTGCGGGTGATCTTTTCCGTACCGGCCCAGGTGAAGCCGTCGCGGCCCACGCCGATGCCGTAGCGGATCGCCTTGCCGCCACCCAGCACGTAATAGAGGTAGGTGTTCGGCGTATCGATCACGATCGTGCCGGCCGGCTGGCTGGTCACATAGTCCACCGTCTGGCGGCGAAAGCGATCCGGAACGGGCTCGCTGGGATCCACGTCCTCGATGCGCGGGCCGGACGGTGCCTCGTTGGTGCCGGGCACCACAGCGGCGTTGGACGCATAAGCGCCACCCTGCGGCACGCTCGCCGGCACCACATAGCCGGCGGAGGCGTTCGCGCGCATGGACTGCTGCTGCTCATAGCTCTGCGGCGGGGCATAGCCCGGCGCGGGGGCCGGAGCCGCAACGGCCTGGGCACCGTTCGGGCCCTGGATATAGACGCGCTGCTGGCCGGGCGCGGGCTGGCCGTAGGCGGTCGCCGGAGCCTGGGAGGCATAGCCGCCCTGGGGCTGCTGCTGGTAGCCACCCTGCTGGGTCTGGTAACCGCCGCCCTGCTGCTGGGCATAGCCACCCTGCGGCGCGATGGACATGGGCTGGGTGCCCTGCGGCGCGGCCGGCTGGGCATAGCCCTGCTGGTATCCCGGCTGCTGCACGGGCTGCTGGGAGGTGGGATAGCTGGCCTGCGCGGCCCCCGGAGGCGCGGACAGAGGCGCGCTCTCGACGCTGTCGTAGCTGCGCCTCACCGGGCGCGCATACGGATCGTCATAGCCGGGGACGGAACCCGCCGGTCCCTGCTGCGGCACGGAGGCCGGAGGGGCTTCGGACGTGATGGAGCCGGTCTCGTCGTCCGAGGCCGGGACATAATAAACGCTCGGCACGGACTGCGCGTGGGCCGACACGGCCAGCAGCGACACGCCGAGAGACAGGAGGAAAGTTTTGCGCAGCGTCATGGGATCGGTTGTAACCCCGAAACTGTGTCGAAATTGGAAACGCCCTCCTGAATCTTTGTCCCGTTCTGGAGCATCGATGCAGGCTGTGACCTCAAGGACACAAGGTTGAGTTTGGTTCCGTCCTTCGGTCTGTAGACCTGCACCCGGACCCGTGCAATCCGGCATTTGGACCCGACAAACAAATGTGAAGGCTTCACGCAAGCTGCGGCGTCGCAGCAACACCTGCCCGCTCCCTCCGACCTCCTTGCGCGGGCCAGAAATAGAATATAAAGATATCTTTATGTCTTTTGACGGCAGCCATAGCGACGCGCCCCGCGTCCCCTTCGCCACCCTGCTCGACGGCCTCAAGGCCGCCGGCGAGGACACGCGCCTGCGGCTGCTCTCGGTGCTGAGCGAAGCGGATCTCACGGTCTCCGATCTCACCGACATCATGGGCCAGTCCCAGCCCCGCATTTCCCGCCACCTCAAGCTGCTGGCGGAAGCCGGGCTCGTGGAGCGCCACCGCGAGGCGAGCTGGGTGTTCTATCGCCGCGCCACCGAGGGGCCGGGCAGCGTGCTCGCCGCCCGCCTGCTGGATCTCCTCGCGCCGGGCGACGACGTGCTCCAGCGCGACCGCGAGCGCCTCTCGGACGTGCGCGCCGCCCGCGCCGCCGCCGCCCAGGCCTATTTCCGCGCCCATGCGGACGAATGGGACCGCATCCGCGGTCTCCATGTGCCCGAGGCCGACGTGGAAGCGGCGGTGCGCGACATCCTCGCCGGCCAGCACATGGAGAGCCTGCTGGACCTCGGCACGGGCACGGGACGGATGCTGGAAGTCTTCGGCCCGGACATCGAGCGCGGCCTCGGCCTCGACCTCTCACCCGACATGCTGGCCATCGCCCGTGCCAATCTGGAGCGCGCCGGGCTGCGCCACTGCTCGGTCCGGCAGGGCGACATCTTCAACCTCGCGCTGCCGCGCGAGAGCTTCGACGTGGTCATCATCCACCAGGTGCTGCACTTCATCGACGACGGTGCCCGCGCCGTGCGCGAGGCCGCCCGCATGGTGAAGCCCGGCGGCCGCCTGCTGGTGGTGGATTTTGCGCCCCACGATCTCGAATTCCTGCGCGAGGCCCATGCCCACCGCCGCCTCGGCTTTTCGCCGGAGACGGTGGCCGGCTGGATGGCGCAGGCGGGCCTTGAGCCCGAAGCCCATAAGGCGCTGCTCCCCGACCGCAATGGCGAGGGGCGGCTCATCGTATCGCTCTGGCTCGGCCGCGACCCGCGCGCGGCGGCCGGGGCACAAAGGGAGGTTGCGTGATGTCGGGCCCCGTCAGGGCGAGCCGCGAACTGGGCAAGGCCCCGGTTTCCGTGTCGTTTGAGTTCTTTCCGCCCAAGACCGAGGAGATGGAGCGCACGCTCTGGGCCTCCATCGACCGGCTGGCCCCGCTCTGCCCCAATTTCGTGTCCGTCACCTACGGCGCGGGCGGCTCCACCCGCGAGCGCACCCATTCGACCGTCGCGCGCATCGTGAAGGAAACGAGCCTCGCCCCGGCCGCCCACCTCACCTGCGTCGCCGCCACCCGCGCGGAGATCGACGAGGTGGTGCGCTCCTACGCGGATGCCGGCGTGAAGCATATCGTCGCCCTGCGCGGCGACCCCACCACCGGCGTCGGCACCAAGTACGAGCCTCACCCCGGCGGCTATGCCTATGCCGCGGACCTTGTGGCCGGCATCAAGAAGCTGGGCGATTTCGAGGTGTCCGTCTCCGCTTATCCCGAGCGGCATCCGGAAAGCCCGGACGCGGACGCCGACATCGATGTGCTGGCCCGCAAGGTGGACGCCGGAGCGAACCGGGCCATCACCCAGTTCTTCTTCGATAACGACGTCTACTTCCGCTATCTCGACAAGGTGCGGGCGCGCGGCATCGACATTCCGATCGTGCCCGGCATCCTGCCGGTGACGAACTTCAAGCAGGCCGCCCGCTTTGCCGCCGCCACCGGCGCCAGCGTGCCGGACTGGTTCGCCGCCCGCTTCGAGGGGCTGGACGACGACCCCGAGACCCGCAAGCTCATCGCCGCGGCGGTGGCCGCCGAGCAGGTGATGGATCTGGTTGATCGCGGCGCAACCGATATCCATTTCTATACGCTCAACCGTGCCGACCTCGTCTATGCTGTCTGCCATCTTCTGGGCCTGCGCGCGCAGGCGGCGGCAGCACCGGCGACAGCCGCATGATGCGTGACGTCTGATCCTGTCCGAATAGCGCCGCTCACTTCATTCCGCCGTTCTCGGCCCCGCCGAGCCACGAGGTTCCGATGACCACCGCCCCTGCCAAGACCGGCCAGACCGAGCCCCGCTCCGCCCTCCTCGCCGCCGCGCGCGACCGCATCCTCGTGCTCGACGGCGCCATGGGCACGATGATCCAGGGCCTCAAGCTCGACGAGGCGGGCTATCGCGGCGCGCGCTTCGCCGACTGGCCGCAGGACATCAAGGGCAATAACGACATCCTGAACCTCACCCGCCCGGACGACGTGCGGGCGATCCACCTCAAGTACTTCCTCGCCGGTGCCGACATCGTCGAGACCAACACCTTCTCCTCCACCACCATCGCCCAGGCGGACTACGCCATGGAGGCGCTGGCCTATGAGCTGAACGTGGAGGGCGCCCGCCTCGCCAAGGAAGCCGCCATCGAAGCCGAGAAGCAGGACGGGCGGCCGCGCTTCGTCGCCGGCGCCATCGGCCCGACGAACCGCACCGCCTCCATCTCGCCGGACGTAAACAATCCCGGCTTCCGCGCCACCTCGTTCGACGAGCTTGCCACCGCCTATGCGGAGCAGACGCGCGGCCTCATCGCCGGCGGCTCCGACATCATCCTCATCGAGACCATCTTCGACACGCTGAACGCCAAGGCCGCCGTGTTCGCGGCCGAGACGGTGTTCGAGGAAATCGGCCGCCGCCTGCCGGTGATGATCTCCGGCACCATCACCGACCTCTCCGGCCGGACCCTGTCGGGCCAGACGCCGAGCGCCTTCTGGTATTCGCTGCGCCACGCGCAGCCCTTCTCCATCGGCCTCAACTGCGCGCTGGGCGCCAAGGAGATGCGCGCCCACATTGCAGAACTGGGCCGGGTCGCGGACACCTTCGTCTGCGCTTACCCCAATGCCGGCCTGCCCAATGAATTCGGCCTCTATGACGAGAGCCCGGAGGCCATGGCGGAGCTGGTGGGCGAGTTCGCCGCCTCGGGCCTTGTGAACATCGTCGGCGGCTGCTGCGGCACCACGCCCGACCATATCGGCGCCATCGCCAAGGCGGTGGCCGGCAAGGCGCCGCGCGCCATCCCGACCCTTGAGCCGCGCCTGCGCCTCTCGGGCCTCGAGCCCTTCGAGCTGACCCGCGAAATCCCGTTCGTGAACGTGGGCGAGCGCACCAACGTCACCGGCTCCGCCCGCTTCCGCAAGCTCATCACCAATGGCGACTTCACCGCCGCCCTCGATGTGGCGCGAGATCAGGTGGAGAGCGGCGCCCAGGTGATCGACGTCAACATGGACGAGGGCCTGCTCGACAGCCACGCGGCCATGGTGACCTTCCTCAACCTGGTCGCCGCCGAGCCCGACATCGCCCGCGTGCCGGTGATGGTGGACAGCTCCAAGTGGGACATCATCGAGGCCGGCCTCAAGTGCATCCAGGGCAAGGGCATCGTGAACTCCATCTCCATGAAGGAGGGGGAGGACGCCTTCCGCCACTATGCGCGCCTCGTGCGCCGCTATGGCGCCGCCGTGGTGGTGATGGCCTTCGACGAGAAGGGCCAGGCCGACACCTATGAGCGCAAGATCGAGATCTGCGCCCGCGCCTACAAGATCCTCACGGAAGAGATCGGCTTCCCGCCGGAAGACATCATCTTCGATCCCAACGTCTTCGCGGTGGCGACCGGCATCGAGGAGCACGCGCCCTATGGCGTGAACTTCATCGAGGCCACGCGCTGGATCCGGCAGAACCTGCCCCACGCCCACATCTCGGGCGGCGTGTCCAACCTCTCCTTCTCGTTCCGCGGCAATGAGCCCGTGCGCGAGGCCATGCACGCGGTGTTCCTCTATCACGCCATCCAGGCGGGCATGGACATGGGTATCGTCAATGCCGGCCAGCTCGCCGTCTATGACGAGATCCCGGCCGAGCTGCGCGAGGCCTGCGAGGACGTGGTTCTGAATCGCAATGCGGACGCCACCGAGCGTCTGCTCAGCCTCGCCGAAGGCTTCAAGGGCGGCGCCGGCAAGGAGAAGCGCGAGGCGGATCTCACCTGGCGCACCTGGGACGTGGAGAAGCGCCTCGCCCATGCCCTCATCAACGGCATCACCGAATATGTGGAGGCTGACACGGAGGAGGCGAGAGCCGCCGCCGCGCGCCCCCTGCATGTGATCGAAGGCCCGCTGATGAGCGGCATGAACATCGTCGGCGACCTGTTCGGCGCCGGCAAGATGTTCCTTCCGCAGGTGGTGAAGTCCGCTCGCGTGATGAAGCAGGCGGTGGCCTACCTCATGCCTTTCATGGAGAAGGAAAAGGAGGAGATGGGGCTTACCGAGGCGTCCGCCGCGGGCAAGATCCTCATGGCCACGGTGAAGGGCGATGTGCACGACATCGGCAAGAACATCGTCGGCGTCGTGCTCCAGTGCAACAATTACGAGGTGATCGACCTCGGCGTCATGGTGCCGGCGGCGAAGATCCTCGAAGTCGCCAAGGCCGAGAAAGTGGACGTGATCGGCCTCTCCGGCCTCATCACGCCTTCACTGGACGAGATGGTGACGGTCGCCTCCGAGATGGAGCGCGAGGGCTTCCATGTGCCGCTGCTCATCGGCGGCGCCACCACCTCGCGCGTCCATACGGCGGTGAAGATCGCGCCGCAGTATCATCGTGGGCAGGCGGTCTATGTGACCGACGCCAGCCGTGCCGTGGGCGTGGTTTCGAACCTGCTCAGCCCCGACACGCGCGAGACCTATGTGGCGGACATCCGGGCGGAATATTCCAAGCTCGCGGAAGCCCACGCCCGCGCCGACGCCAACAAGCAGCGCGTGCCACTGAAGAGCGCCCGCGACAACGCCCTGAAGCTCGACTTCAAGGCCAGCGCGCCGGTGAAGCCCACCTTCCTCGGCACCAAGGTGTTCGAGGATTACGACCTCGCCGACCTCGTGCCCTTCATCGACTGGTCGCCCTTCTTCGCCTCCTGGGAACTGACGGGCAAGTATCCGCAGATTCTCCAGGACGAGACCGTGGGCGAGGCCGCCCGCAATCTCTTCAGCGACGCGCAGGCGATGCTGAAGAAGATCATCGACGAGAAGTGGGTCACGGCGAAGGCCGTGGTCGGCTTCTGGCCGGCCAATGCGGTGGGCGACGACATCCTGCTGTTCCGCGACGAGGGCCGCATGACCCCGCTCGCCACGCTGCACACGCTGCGCCAGCAGCTCGCCCGCCGTGAGGGCCGCTCGAACCTCGCGCTGGCCGACTTCGTGGCGCCGGTGGAAAGCGGTGTGCATGACTATGTGGGCGGCTTCGCCGTCACCGCCGGCATCGGCGAAGAGGAGCGCACGACCGCCTTCAAGGCCGCCAATGACGACTATTCCGCCATTCTGCTCAAGGCCCTGTGCGACCGCCTCGCGGAAGCCTTCGCCGAGCGGATGCACCAGCGGGTGCGCACGGAATTCTGGGGCTACGCCGACGATGAGGGCCTCAGCAATGAGGACCTGATCGCGGAGAAGTATCGCGGCATCCGTCCGGCCCCGGGCTATCCGGCCCAGCCCGACCACACGGAGAAGGGCACGCTCTTCACCCTTCTGGACGCCACCGACAAGATCGGGCTGGAGCTCACCGAGAGCTTCGCCATGTGGCCGGGCGCGGCGGTTTCCGGCCTCTATTTCGCGCATCCGGAAAGCGCCTATTTCGGCGTCGGCCGCATCGAGCGTGATCAGGTGGAAGACTATGCCGCCCGCAAGGGCTGGACGGTGGAACAGGCCGAGCGCTGGCTCGCCCCCATCCTGAACTACGACCCCACCCGCCGCGCTGCGGCGGAGTGAGCAGGGGCTGAGGCAAGACGAGGGGCGGTGATCGCGCGATCCCCGCCCCTTTTGTTTGAGCGGAGTGAACCTCTCCCCGCTTCGCTACGCTGCCGCCCGAGGTCGGTCCGCCAGCGCACGATAGGCGAGCGCCTCGGCGAGATGGGCGCGGCCGAGCGTCTCGGCGCCGGACAGGTCGGCCAGCGTGCGGGCGACCTTCAGCACACGGTGATAGCCACGGGCGGAGAGGCGCATGGCGTCCGCCGCGTCCCGCAAGAGCGCCGCACCGGCGGCATCGGGGCGGGCCACCTCGTCCAGCAACGTGCCGGTAGCCTCGGCATTGGTGGCAATGTCGGGCCGGCCGAGGGCTGCATAGCGCTCCCGCTGGAGGGCGCGGGCGGCGGCGACGCGCGCCGCCACCTCGGCCGAGCCTTCGGCGGGGGCCGGCAGCACCAGATCGGCGGCGCTCACCGCCGGCACTTCCAGATGGATGTCGATGCGGTCGAGGAAGGGGCCGGAGAGACGTGCCTGATACTCCTCCGCGCAGCGCGGCCCGCGCTTGCAGGTGTAGCCCGGCTCCCCCGCCCGCCCGCACTTGCAGGGGTTCATGGCGGCGACGAGCTGGAAACGGGCGGGATAGGAGACGCGGTTGTTGGCGCGGGCGATCATCACCTCGCCGCTCTCCAGCGGCTGGCGCAGGCTGTCGAGCACCTGGGCTGAGAATTCCGGCAGTTCGTCGAGGAAGAGCACCCCGAGGTGGGCGAGCGAGACTTCGCCCGGCCGGGCTTTCAACCCGCCGCCCACCATGGCGGCCATGGAGGCGGAATGGTGGGGCGCTCGGAACGGTCTCCGGTCGATGAGTGCGCCGTCCTCGATATTGCCCGCCACCGAGGCGATCATGGACACCGCCAGCATTTCGCCCGGCACCAGCGGCGGCAGGATGGAGGGCAGGCGTTGCGCCAGCATGGACTTGCCCGAGCCCGGCGGCCCCACGTAAAGCAGATTGTGACCGCCGGCCGCCGCCACCTCCAGCGCCCGCTTGGCCGTCTCCTGCCCCTTCACATCCCGAAGGTCGAGGCCTCCTGAGCGGGCGTCGCGCAGCCTTGGATCGGGCCGCGCCAGCACCTGCCGGCCGGTGACGTGATTGGCGAGCTGGATGAGGGAGGATGGCGCGAGGATCTCCATCTCCGGGCTAGCCCAGGCCGCTTCCGCCCCGCAGGCCGCCGGGCAGATGAGGCCGTGGCCGCGGGCATTGGCGCCGATGGCCGCTGGCAGCACGCCCGCAACCGAAGCAATGGAGCCGTCGAGGCCCAGTTCCCCCACCACCGTGAAGCCGTTCAGCGCATCGCTCGGAATGGCGCCGATGGCGGCCATGAGGCCGAGCGCGATGGGCAGATCGTAGTGGGAGCCTTCCTTGGGCAGGTCGGCGGGGGCGAGGTTCACGGTGATGCGCCGGGCGGGCAGCGCGAGGCCGGAGGCAATGAGCGCGGCGCGCACCCGCTCCTTGGCCTCCGTCACGGCCTTGTCGGGCAGCCCGACGATGGTGAAGGCCGGCAACCCCGCCGCCACATGGACCTGAACGTCCACCGGCCGGGCCTCGACGCCCTCGAAGGCGACGGTCGCCACACGCTGGATCACGCTTGCGCCCCCTCACAAGCCAACCTCAAGGTTGCAAGCCTAGACGGGCAGATTGCATGAGACAAGAACAGATTGCGAACAGCACTTGATGGGGCCTTTATCCGCAAGGGCCGGCTTCCCGATGGCCCGCTTATGGCGATCGGCGCGACAAGGGCGGGGAAAGGACACCGCCATGACCTATCATGCGCCCGCCACCGCCGCCGCCCGACTCTTCATCGCCGCCGCACGCCACGCACCCACCGGCCTTCCCGGCCCGCTCACGCGCATGCTGCTGAAGATCGCGGTCCTGGCACCGCTGGTGATTGCGGCCTTTGCGTTGCGCTATGCGGCGTTCGCCTAGAGCACGATCCGAGCGGATTGAGTCCATTCGCTCAATGAATCACGCGTGCTCCGAGCCTCAGGCCTCGGCCGTGGCACGCGGGTTCATCGCCATCGCGCGCACGACGAACTCGCCA
Source organism: Azorhizobium caulinodans ORS 571 (assembly GCF_000010525.1). Taxonomy (GTDB): domain Bacteria; phylum Pseudomonadota; class Alphaproteobacteria; order Rhizobiales; family Xanthobacteraceae; genus Azorhizobium; species Azorhizobium caulinodans. The sequence goes on from NC_009937.1 coordinate 4,937,392, forward strand.
TCGAGAAAGGGGGGCTGCTTGTAGAAGCCGGCGAGCCAGCTGGCCAGCAGGCACAGCTCTTCCAGCTTCACGAGCTCGTCGAGGGAATCATCTGGGAAACGGATCTCGAAGGCTTCGCTCACCGTTTCCATCACCTGCTCGACCTGCTCCTGATCGAGCCCGAGATCCTTCTCGATGCTGGCATGACGGGTGAGCTGGTCCTCGGGAATCCCATATTCGTCGCGGATCAGTTTCACGATCCAGCGGAACATGTTCATCCAGTTCTTGACCTCTTCGGAGCCGCGCATGCCTTCCCCGCGCATCAAGCATCGATGAACAGGGCAAACGATGCTCCTGTGGCCGTACCACCCGAACCTTGGTTCAGGCTGACTCCGAAGGCCCGAAAAATGGAGCCGCCACAGGCTCTAAGCCGCCGTCTGCAACGGCAGGGGCGAGCATCACGAGCTTGGTGCGCCCGCCTGGCAGCGCCGCGAGGGTGACCTGTTCGAAACTGCGGATGACCCCGTCCGCCGCGCAGAAGGTGCGCAGGCCGCCTTCCCGCCCCAGCACGCCCTGCGCATGCCACAGGCGGGCGAAGAGCGGAGAGTCTGCCATCAGGCCGGCCACCAGTCCCGCGAGTGCAGGCTCGGCAAGGTGGCGCGATGTATCGGCGCGGAATTCCGCCAGCACCCGGCGCGTGCGCTCCGCATGGTCGGGGATCAGCGCCACGGCCGCGGGGTCGAGAAAGAGGAAGCGCAGCAGGTTGCGCTCCGCCGCCCCATCGAGCCAGCCCCGGAAGAGGTCCGCCGCCGCAGCGTTCCACACCTGCGCCGTCCATGTTCCGTCCAGCACATAGGCAGGCTCCGGCATGCCGGCGACGAGGCGGGCGAGCGCGCCGTGGGGCGGGAAGGCGTCCGGCGCCGGCGGGTGCGGGTCCTCGCGGCCGGCCAGATCGAACAGATAGGCCCGTTCGGCGGGCGACAGGCCGAGCGCCTGCGCTAGGCGGGAGACGGCCGAGGCGGAAAGCGCCATCTCGCGGGCCTGCTCGATCCAGCTGTACCATGTGGCGGAGAGGCCGGCGACCTGCGCCATCTCCTCGCGGCGGAGGCCCGGCGTCCGCCGCCGCCGGAGGTCCGTGAAGCCATGGGCCGCAGGGTCCAGTTTCTCCCGCCGGGTGCGGACGAAATCGGCGAGGGCACGGCGACGGGCGGCATCTGAGGCATGCGGCATGGTGGTTTTTATACCAGTATAATTTTCCATCTGGCACCGGTTTCAGAAGCGTTCCAGCTTTGCGGCGCTCGTCACGCCTCCGCGCCATGTCACGGGATGTGGCGGGGCGAGCCGTGCTAGACCGTTGGGTGGCAAGCTGCCGCCCCTATCAGGACATGCCCCATGACCGCTTCCTCCGCCGCCAGCCACCCCGCCTATCAGGGCCACGAGGGTCTCGTTTCGGCGCACTTCAGCCCGCAGGCGCAAGCCTATGTGGCGAGCGAAGTGCATGCCAAGGGCGCGGACCTTGCCGATCTCGCCGCCCGTCTCTCCGGCGCAGGTGTCGATCGCCTTCTGGATCTGGGCTGCGGCGGCGGCCATGTAAGCTTCACGGCGGCCCCCCTCGTGCGGCACGTCATGGCCTACGATCTCTCGAGCTCTATGCTGCAGGCCGTGGTCGACGAGGCGCAGGGACGCGGGCTCGACAATATCGCCACCGAGCAGGGCCGCGCCGAGGACCTGCCCTTCGCGGATGCGAGCTTCGACTGGGTGGTCTCGCGCTACAGCGCCCACCACTGGCACGATCTCGGGGCGGGCCTGCGGCAGGCGCGGCGCGTGGTGAAGCCGCAGGGCAAGGTGATCTTCATGGATGTGGTCGCCCCGCCCCATCCGCTCTTCGACACCTTCGTCCAGAGCATCGAGCTCCTGCGCGACACGTCCCATGTGCGCGACTATTCGGTGCCGGAATGGGTGAGCGCCGCCGAGAAGGCCGGGCTGGTGCTGGAAGGGATGGAGACCCGCCGCCTGCGGCTGGAATTCGCCTCCTGGATCGCGCGCATGCGCACGCCGCCTGTCCTTGCCGACGCCATCCGGGCGCTGGAAGAAGGCGCGCCGAAGGAAGTGCGGGCCTATTTCGAGATCGAGCCCGACGGCACCTTCACCCTCGATACCGCGACGCTGGTGTTCCGGCCGCTCTGAGAGCGGGCGCACAGCTGAAGAGGCTACAAAGGAGACGCGGCAGGCTGAAAAGAGGCCTGCCGCGCGCTGCCGCCCGAGGCGCTTACTTCTTCTCCAGCAGCAGCGCTCCCTGCTTCTGGACCATTTCCTTGATCTTGGTGCCGGCGAGGTGGAGCAGATAGGGCAGTTCCACCGCCAGATTCACCTGATCGTCCGCCACCTCGATCTTGCCGGAGGCCTGCTGGCCCATGGCGGCGATGCGGAAATCGAGGTTGGAGTCGACCCAGGTCTCTTCGAGGATCTGCACCTGATTGCCGAACTTCTCCCGCAGCAGGCTCGTGCCCTGCTGGAGGCGGCGCACGGCTTCCTCGCGGCCGAGCTTGTGGGGAACGGATACAGTCAGCGGCGGGGCCATGCGTGGTCCTTGTCTCTTGGCAATCGAAGGGCGCGTGCTCTTCCTTGAGTTTAGAGAGCGATTTACCGAGCGGATTGACTCAATCCGCTCGGATCGCGCTCAGGCGCGCCGCTTCTCCTCGATCTTGTCCCAGATCTGGGCGGCGATATCGGGGCCGCCGAGGCGCTTGATGGCGCGCAGGCCCGTGGGCGAGGTGACGTTGATCTCGGTGAGATTGCCGTCGATCACGTCGATGCCCACGAAGATGAGGCCCATCTTGCGCAGGGAGGGGCCGATGCGGGCGCAGATTTCCTGCTCGCGGTCCGTGAGGTCCGTGGGCCGGGCCGCGCCGCCGCGCACCATGTTGGAGCGCAGGTCGCCCTCGCTCGGCACGCGGTTCACGGCACCCGCCGCCTCACCATCCACGAGGATGATGCGCTTGTCGCCGTGCTTCACCTCGGGGAGGAAGCGCTGGATCACCCAGGGCTCGCGGAAGGTGGTGGAGAACAGGTCGTAGAGCGAGCCGAAATTGAGGTCGCCCTCGGCCATGCGGAATACCGCCGCGCCGCCATTGCCGTAGAGCGGCTTCATGACGACGTCCTTGAACTCCGCCCGGAACGCCTTGATCTCCTCAAGGTCGCGGGTGATGAGCGTCGGCGGCATCAGCTCGGGGAATTCGGTGACGAAGATCTTCTCCGGCGCGTTGCGCACATGGGCCGGATCATTCACCACCAGCGTCTTGGGGTGGATCCGCTCCAGAAGATGGGTGGTCGTGACATAGGCCATGTCGAACGGCGGGTCCTGCCGCAGCAGCACCACGTCATAGTCCGACAGCTTCACCCGGCGCTTCTCGCCAAGGGTGAAGTGCTTGCCGGCCTCGTCAGCGACCGTCAGATCCTCGACGGTGGCGAACACCGCTCCGTCGCGCATGGCGAGGCGGTCGGGCGTGTAGTGGACGAGGCGATGACCACGGCGCTGGGCTTCCAGCAGCAGGGCAAAGGTGGAGTCGCCCGCAATGTTGATGTGGGCGATATGGTCCATCTGGACCGCAACCTGAAGGCTCATGAAAGGCTCCGGCGAAAGGCCCGGGCAGGGATGAACCCTATCTATAGGCCCGAGGCCCTGACCGCCAGAGCAGGGCGGCGCTTTGCAGCGCCCTGCCCCGCCGGACGGCTCAACGCGCCTTCTTGATGCGCACCATCTTGAAGAAGCCCACCGGGAAGACCGGCGAGATGTCGATGACGCTCATGTCCGGGTGGGTAGCGGCCCAGTTGCGCAGGCGGCTCGCCTTGAAGGCGATGCTCCAGCCCACCTTCTTCATCATCGGCGCCAGCATGCTCTCCACATGCATGGTCGGCCCCGCATCCGCGCCAAGCTTGGAGGCGATGATGATCTCGCCGCCCGGCTTCAGCACCCGGCGCATCTCGTCGAGCGCCTTCTCCGGGTTGGGCACAAGCGTGATGACAAAGGGCACGGTGATGGCATCGAAGCGGGCATCGGGAAAGCCGAGCGCGCAGGCATCCATGGAGGCGAGCAGCCCCACATGGGAGAGCTTGCGGTCGACCTTCTTCTCCATCGCCTTTTCCAGCATGTCGAACGAGAGGTCGATGCCGGTCACCCGGCAGTGGGGGGGGTAATAAGGCAGGACGAGGCCAGTGCCGACGCCCACTTCCAGAATGTCCGAGCCGCAGGCGGCGGCGGCGGTCGCCGCCTTCCGCTGCGCATCGGCCAGCAGCTTCACATAGACCTTGTCATAGATGGGCGCCCATTTCGCATAGGCGCGCTTCTGCCCTTCAAGATCGTATTGAACCGCCATCCCGCACATCCTTCAGCTTTGCGGGGGCGACCGAAACCTGCCGGCCCGCCTCCAGCCACCCTTATAACCCCGGCAACCGCAGCCGGTTGCGATTCGATAGGTTCGCTTACGCCACCTGCGCGGCGGCCAGATGACGCCCGGCCCGTTCCGCACGCACGATGGTGCCCCCGCCGAGCAGGCGGGCGGCACCGGACGCAGCGTCATAGAAGACGCAAGCCTGTCCCGGCGCAACTCCCTCTTCGCCCGCCAGGAGCTCCACCGTCGGCGCACCGTCGGCGTCGCGCAGGAGGCGGGCCGGCGTCGGCGGGCGGGTGGAGCGCACCTTCACATAGATGTCCTGCTCCGCCGCGCAGGCGTCGAGCAGCGGCACGTCGCCCAGCCAGTTGATGTCCGTGAGGCCGATGGAGCGCACCGCCAGCGCCTCGCGCGGGCCGACGCGCACTTCGCGGCGCGCGGCGTCGATGGCGACCACATAGAGCGGCTCGGGCGTCGAGATACCGAGGCCCTTCCGCTGGCCGATGGTGTAATGCATCACGCCCCGGTGCCGGCCGAGCACGCGCCCGTCCAGATGGACAATGTCGCCCGCCTCCCCCGCCTCGGGGCGCAGCCGCTCCACCACCTCGGCATAATCGCCGCCCGGCACGAAGCAGATATCCTGGCTGTCCGGCTTGTCGGCCACCGGGAGGCCGAGTTCAGCCGCCAGCGCCCGCACGTCGCTCTTCCTCATGCCACCGAGCGGGAAGCGCAGCTTGGTGGCCTGCGCCTGTGTGGTGGCATAGAGGAAATAGCTTTGGTCGCGGTTCTCCTCCGCCGCGCGGAAGAGGCCGCGCCGGCCGTCGGGCAGCGCGCGGCTCGCCACATAATGGCCGGTGGCGAGGACGGAGGCGCCGAGGTCCTCGGCGGTGGCCAGCAGATCGCGGAACTTCACCGTGCGGTTACAGTCGACGCAGGGAATGGGGGTGAAGCCGGCGGCATAGCTGTCCGCGAAGCGCTCGATGACCTCCTCGCGGAAGCGGCTTTCATAGTCGAGCACGTAATGGGGAATGCCGAGGCGGTCGGCGACGTCGCGGGCGTCGTAGATGTCCTGCCCGGCGCAGCAGGCGCCCTTGCGGCGCGCCGCCTCGCCCTGATCGTAGAGCTGGAGCGTCACGCCCACCACGTCGAAGCCCGCCCGCGCCAGAAGCCCCGCGACCACCGAGGAATCCACGCCGCCCGACATGGCCACCACCACGCGGGTGGAGGCGGGATCGGTCCCGATGTCGGTGAGGTCAGGCAGCACGATGGTTCATCTCTCGGTCACGGCGGCAGAGCGCTCCGGCGCTCCATGCCCGCTGTCAGGCGTGACTAATATAGAAAGGCAACCGTGCGGCGCAATTCAGACCACGCCGCCCACCTCTGCGTCAGGCGGTGACCTCCACCTCCACCTCCACCAGCATCTGGCGGAGCGCATCGGAGCGGCCCGCATAGGTGCCGGAGACCGGCGTCGTCTCCTCCATGGTACGGCCGGCGGCAACGCCCACCAGATTGTGCCCGCCCATGGTCCCGTGGGTGGGATCAAACGCCACCCAGCCGGCACCGGGCAGAAACACCTCCACCCAGGCATGGGTCGAGGCCGTGCCCGGCGCGCTACCGCCCGGATTGGCGAGATAGCCCGAGACAAGCCGCGCGGCGAAACCAAGCGTGCGCACGGCTTCCGCGAACAGCACGGCGAAATCCCGGCAGGAGGCGATGCCCCGGTCGAGCGTATCCAGCGGCCCCTGCGTGCCACCTTGCGCGCGCACCTCATAGCGGGCGGACCGCTGCACGGCGGTGTTGATGTCCTGAAGAAGCGCGAGGGTGGGCACCGCCGGCCCCATCACGATGGCCCCGACCCAGGCCGCGAGCCGGGCCTGCGGATCGAAATAGACCGGCAAGGCAAAAGGATCGGCCACCGTCCAATCGGGGCCGGAATAAGCGAAGGGATAGGTCTGGGCGAAGGGATCGAGCTGCGGCACGTCGCCGGGGGCGCCCACGAGCTTCAGTTCCGCGCGGCTTTCCACCACCAGCACGGGCGTCTCGCCCTCGAAGGCGGCCGTGGCCACGGCGTTTCCATAGACGTCGGTCGCCCAGGCGACCCGGCAATCGGGGGTGATGTCCAGCGTGAAGGCGAGCAAGCGATGCTCGCGGTCCTCCCGCGGACGCAGCATCAGCCGGTGGAGACCGAGCGCCACCGGCTGATGGTAGAAGTAACTGGTCCGATGGGAGATCCAGACGCGCATACCACGCTCCATTCCGCCCATCGGCGCATGGCCAAGGCCCGGCTGTCAAACGCCGTGGACGCCGGGCCGTGTGCCGTGCCGGCTCAGGCGGTCGGCAGGCCGCGCTGCATTACCCGCATGAGGCGCTCGGCGAAGGCCTGCGGGTCGGAGGGCTGGTCGCCATCGAGCACGCGGGCCTGATCGAGCAGGAGGTGGGCGGCATCGGCGCGGAAGTTGCTGTCCGAGGCCCCATGCGCCGCCAGCGCCGCCACCAGCGGATGGCGCGGATTGATCTCCAGCACGGGCTTGGCCGCATCGCCGAGCCGGCCGGCACTCGCCAGCAGCTTCTCCAGCCGCCGGTCGATGCCGCTCTCCGGCGCCACGAGGCAGACGGCGGAGGTGGTGAGGCGGTCCGAGGCACGCACATCCGCCACCTGATCGCCCAGCGTCTCCTTCACGAAGGCGATGAAGTCGCCCGTATCCTTCGCCTCAGGCTCCGGCGTCTCCGCCTCATCCGACTTCGGCAGCGGGATGAGGGAGAGGTCGGCGGCGCCCTGCGTCACCGATTTGAAGGGCTTGCCCTCATAATCGACGCCCGCCGTCACCCAGAAGCTGTCCACCTGATCGGGCAGCAGCAGCACCTCCACGCCACGGGCGCGGAAGCCTTCCAACTGCGGGGCATGTTCCACGCGGGCGAGGTCGCCGGTGATGTAATAGATGGCGGTCTGGTTCTCCTTCAGGTCCGCCACATAGTCCTTGAGCGTGCGCCAGCCGGTATCGGCCGCCGTGCCGCTGGTGGTGGTCTTGAATCGCGCGAGGTTCAGGAGCTGGGCGCGCCGCTCGTAATCCTCGTACAGGCCTTCCTTCAGCACCGCGCCGAAATTGGACCAGATGCCCGCATAGGCCTCGGCATCGCTCTGGGCTAGCTTCTCCAGCTCGGTCAGCACGCGCCCGGTCACGCCCTTGCGGATGGCGGCGAGGATGGCGCTGTCCTGCAGCATCTCGCGCGACAGATTCAGCGGCAGGTCGGCGCTGTCCACGACGCCGCGCACGAAGCGCAGGTAGCGGGGGAGAAGCTCCGCGTCGTCGGTGATGAAGACGCGCTTCACATAGAGCTTCACCCGGCCGGTGCGCTCGGGCTCGAACAGGTCGAACGGCTTGGTGGAGGGCACGAAGACGAGGGCGGTGTATTCGTGCCGGCCCTCGGCGCGGAAATGGACCGTCAGCGCTGGCTGGTCGAACTGGCCGGCGACGGAGCGGTAGAAATCCGCATAGTCCTCGGCCGAAATGTCGCTCTTCGACTTGGTCCAGAGGGCGACGCCATCGGCGATCTCCTCGGGCTCGGCGTCCAGCTTCTCGACGATATAGATCGGCACCGGCACGTGGCCGGACTGCTCCTTGACGATGCGCTCGATGCGGAAGCGGTCGGCATAGGCCTTGCCGTCCTCATTGAGGTGCAGCACAACGCGGGTGCCGCGGGCGGGCGCCTGCGCCACGTCGATCTCGCCGACCGTATAGGCGCCCTTGCCATCAGAAGACCAGATGTTGGCCGTATCGGCACCGGCGCGCCGGGAAATGACATCCACCTTCTCCGCGACCATGAAGGCGGAATAGAAGCCGACGCCGAACTGGCCGATGAGTTCGGCCTTCTCGCCGCCGGCGGCCGCCTCAATGCGCTCCATGAAGGCCTTGGTGCCGGAGCGGGCGATGGTGCCGAGCGCCTCGACCATCTCGTCGCGGCTCATGCCAATGCCATTGTCTTCCACGGTCAGGCGGCCGCCCTCGGCATCGATAGCCAGCGTGATGCGCGGGCGGGCGTCCTCGCCCAGTAGGGCCGGAGTGGTGATGGCCTCGTAACGCAGCTTCTCGCACGCATCGGCGGCGTTTGAGATCAGCTCGCGCAGGAACACGTCCTTGTCGGAATAGACCGAGTGCACCATCAGATGCAGGAGCTTGGCGACATCGGCCTCGAAGGTGCGGCTTTCGGGGGCGGCGGCTTCGGCGGTCGTCATGCGGGGTCCGTCTCACGTCTTGTCGAAGGAAGGGATTCGGGACCGGGCACGCGGCCCGGTAACCCGATGGCGCAGGAGATGGACCCGCGCGCCCGCCTTTTCAAGGCCCGCGCTTCGGCACAGGTTTGCCGCAATAACGCGGGCGCGGACATACCCGGTTACAAATTTCAGGACGACGGAAACGCCGCGGACACCGTTCGGTCCGAGGTCCGCCCCAATGCTCCGCTTTAGTCGCCGTCAGAACGAAAGCGGAGTTGGTGATGCCCCCCTTCACGCGCCTGCCCCGGATGCCCCAGTCCCCCTCGACCACCCCGGCCCTGAAGCGGATCGCCCTTCGCGCCGGCATCGGCCTCAGCCTCGGCATCGGCGCCCTCGCCGCCGGCCATCTGATGCCCCAGGAAACGCCGGCACCCGCCCGGACCATCGCTCTGGCCGATGCGCCGGCCTTCGATTTCGGGCCGCAGTTGCCGCCGAAGGCGCAGGTCGCGGCCGAGGCGCCCAAGCTTGCGGTTGCCACCGCGGAGCCCGCCGCGCCCTTGCCGACCGCGCGGCCGCGCGTCGTGAGCAGCAGCCCCAGCCGCTGGAGCACCGTGACCGGGGTGGAGCGCTACGATCGCTGCACCAGCGCCTGCGAAAGCCGAGATCCAGCGCTGACGGGCGCAAAGACCGCAGCCGTGGTGCTCGCCTCGGCGCCCGCGTCGTCGCCTGCGCCGCAAGCGGTCGCTGCCCCGCAAAAGCCGATGCTGTTCGGTTGGGTGGATGACGGCCGGCGCATGGTGAGCGGCGCCATCGACACCACGGCCGCCGCCGTCTCCACCGTGCAGGCGGCGGTGCTGGGCGCTATCACGCCGGAGCATTGAGGCATGTCGCTCTCCATCGCGCGCGACACGCCCATGTGGCCCTTCACCCGGCGCTTCAGCCATGACGACAGACCGGCGCGGGCCGATATGAGTGCCCATGACACGATTCCGGACGACCTGCGCGAGGAAGTCGCCGCCCTCGTCTATGAGCGTTTCTTTCCGGACCTGATCTGGGGAGATGCCAGCACGAGCGGCCGGTCGTCGGCCTATGCCAGCGCGGACGCCATCCTGAGCGTGCTGGAGGCCCGCGGCCTCGTCCGACCCGAGCGGCGCTGAACGCGCGCCAGACCATACAGAAACGGCGGCCTTCCGGCCGCCGTCTGCCTGAGCTTATCGATAATAGCCCCAGCCGTAACCGGGAGCGCCCCGCATGGCGTTCCGCTCCCGCCACTCGTGGCGCTCGCGCCAGCCGTAATGGCGCGGCGGAGCGTGACGCGGCGCCACATAGTGGCGATACTGATGACTGCGGGCCTGCGGACGATACGCCGGCGGGTGATGGGGCGCCCTGCGGTCGATGGTGATCTGGCGCCAGCTATCGGCCGAGGCCGTCGAGAGCGGCATCGCGATGAGAGGCGCCGAAAGGGTGGCCGCGGCAAGAAGGGCGGCAAAGGGCTTCATCATGGATGACTCCTGTCTTTCCGTCTTGCCTGAACAACCCCTTTCCTCAACATCCGGTTCCGCCCGAGCATTCCTCCACGCTTCGGATCGTGAGATTTCAAGGCATTTCACAGCCGTGACCAAGTTTTATGATGGCGTGACTGTGCGGCCTCGACGAGGCGCTTAACCACATCTTCCAGATCCCGGAACAAGACTGGAGCCCGTGCGCGGAAATGCACCGGGACGTGTTGGCTAATCCCTTTGCAGAAGGGCGATCAGGCCCTTGAGCAGGCTGAGCGGGGCAGGCGGGCAGCCGGGGATACGCAGATCGACCGGAATGACATTCTCCACCGCCCCGGCGCAGGCATAGCTCTGCGCGAACAGGCCACCGTCACAGGCGCAACTTCCGGCCGCGACCACCCATTTCGGGCCGGGCGTCGCCTCATAGGTCCGCACCAGCGCCTCCCGCATGTTGGTCGTCACCGGCCCCGTAACCAGCAGGACGTCCGCATGGCGGGGCGATGCGACGAAACGCAGACCGAAGCGCTCCAGATCGTAATAGGCGTTGGAGAGGGCATGGATTTCGAGTTCGCAGCCGTTGCAGGAGCCCGCATCCACCTGCCGGATGGCAAGACCGCGGCCGAGCCTGCGCCGCGCCGCCCCTTCGAGCTGCGCGCCGAAGGCCAGCAGCTCCGCATCATCCGCCGCCGGCGCCGGCTCGGTCAGCGGGCCTTTCAGCAGGGCATCGATCAGGAGTGTCCGCATCCGCGCCGCCTCACAGGTCGTGCCCCGCATAGGAGCAGTTGAAGGATTTGTTGCAGAGGGGGAAATCGGCGATGATATTGCCTTCGATGACCGCCTCCAGAACCGGCCACTGGAACCAGGAGGGATCGCGCAGATGGGCATGGGCGACGCGCCCGGCCGCATCAAGCCGCACGAAGGCGAAGACGTCGCCCCGGAACCCTTCCACCAGTGCCACGCCCTCGCGCGCCGCGCCGGACTGCGGCAGCGGCGAAGACAGGTCGCCCCCGTCGGGCATATTGCTGAGCATCTGCGTAATGAGCGAAAGGCTCTCTTCCGCCTCGCTGAAGCGGATGCGCACCCGCGCGTCCACATCTCCCGCCTCCAGCACCGCCACGTCGAAGCGCAGCGCATCGTAAGGAGCGTAAGGTAGCGTCCGCCGGACATCGAAGCCCCGTCCCGATGCCCGCCCCACGAAGCCGCCGCAACCGAAGCGGCGCACCAGATCCGGCTGCGCGATGCCCGTACCCACGGTGCGGTCCTGCAAGGAGGCGGTGCCGTCATAAAGCGCCAGCAGTTCCGGCAGGGCCGAACGCGCAGTTTCCACCAGCGAACGCAGCCGGCCCTCTCCGCGCGGCGCGAGATCGATCAGCACGCCACCGGGGACGACCAGGTCGCGCATCATGCGCTGGCCGAAGGCCGCCTCGCTCGCACGCAGCACCTGTTCGCGCAGCACCGCGCAGGGGGCGAGCATCCGCGCAAAGGCAGCGTCGTTGCAGACGGCACCGATGTCACCGAAGTGATTGGCGAGGCGTTCCAGCTCTGCCATCAGGCCCCGCAGCCAGCGGGCGCGTGGCGGTGCCTCCATCTCGAGGGCGGCTTCAACGGCGCCGGCGAAGGCCAAGGCATAGGCCACCGTGCTGTCGCCAGACACCCGGCCGGCGAGGGTGGCGGCGCGCTCCAGGGATGCCCCGCGCATCAGCCCCTCGATGCCGCGATGGACATAGCCGAGCCGCTCTTCCAGCCGCACGACGGCCTCGCCATTGGCGGTGAAGCGGAAATGGCCAGGCTCGATGATGCCCGCATGCACGGGGCCCACCGCCACTTCATGCAGCCCCTGCCCCTCGACGGGAAGGAAGGCATAGGGGGTCGTGTCGGGCGGAATAGGGGCCCCACTGAGAGGACGCGACACCGGCCAGCGGCCGTGGTCGAGCCAGAGGCGCGTATCGGGCGCTTCGACTGGCACCAGGCCGTACAGGTCGCGAATGGTGCGCTCCAGCCTTTGGGCCGGCGCATGGTGGCGGCCAACGGAGGGGAACGTGCCGTCGCCCGCAAGATAGGTGGCCGTGCCCAGCGAGGTCGCGGCCTCATCCAGCAGCGCCATGTGCACGGCGTCGGGCTCGCCCCACAGGGCCATGAGCGTCCAGCGGCCCGCCGCCAGCCCCTCGGACAGCGCCTCCCATGTCGCGGCGTCCACTTCGGCGCGCAGCCACGGCCGGTGGTCGGTGCGGATGCGGCCGGTGGCGAGAATATCGGTGAGTGCGCCCATCTCGCCCCCTCAGCCCAGAAGATGCGCGATGTGCTGGAACCAGCTTACCAGCGGCCCCGGCAGCCACACACCCGCGCACCACACGAGCGCCAGATGCACCAGCATGGGCACTTGCGTGCCCTTCACCGGTGCCGAAGGCCCGCGCGGCGCGCCGAAGGCCAGCGCATGCAGGCGCAGCATCAGGGCCGCGAAGGCGATGACGAGCCCCAGCGCCAGCAGCCCCGCCAGCACGGGCGCCCGCGCAACGGTCGAGGTGAGAATGAGGAATTCGCTCATGAACACCCCTGCCGGCGGCAGGCCGACGATGGCGGCGACGCCCGCCACCAGCCCCCAGCCGAGCAGCGGATGGCTGGCGGTGAGGCCCCGGATCTCGGAGAGCGCCTGCGTGCCCTTCACCTGCACCGCATGGCCGACGCCGAAGAAGATGGCGGACTTGGTAAGGCTATGCATCACCATGTGCAGCAGGCCGGCGAAATTCGCCACCGGCCCGCCGATACCGAACGCGAACGCGATCAGCCCCATGTGCTCGATGGAGGAGAAGGCGAACAGACGCTTGATGTCCCGCCGCCGGTAGAGCATCAGCCCGGCGAACAGCAGCGACAGCAGCCCAAGCCCCATGAGCAGCGGCCCCGGCGCCAGCGCGCCCGGCGCGGCCGCCAGCAGCAGCTTGAAGCGCAGCACCGCATAGAGCGCTACGTTCAGCAGGAGACCCGAGAGCACGGCGGAAATGGGCGTCGGCCCCTCCGCATGGGCGTCCGGCAGCCAGGAGTGCAGCGGCACGAGGCCGACCTTGGTGCCGTAGCCCAGCAGCAGGAAGACGAAGGCGAGGTTGAGCAGCGCCGGATCGAAGGCCGCCGCATGGCTCATGAGCACGGTCCAGAGCATGCCGTCGTGCCCCTCCCCCACCACTGGCCGGGCGGCCATGTAGACGAGGATGGTGCCGAACAAGGCGAGCGCGATGCCGACGCTGCCGAGGATGAAATATTTCCACGCCGCCTCGATCGCGGCGGGCGTGCGATAGAGGCCTACCATCAGCACGGTGGTGAGCGTCGCCAACTCGATCGCCACCCACATCACGCCGAGATTGCTCGCCAGCAGCGCCAGATTCATGGCGAACAGCAGCACCTGATACATGGCGTGATAGACGCGCATCTGCGCGGGCGAGAGGCGGCCCGTCTCCAGCTCATGGGCGATATAGCCGGCGCTGTAGAGCGACGTGGTCGCGCCCACGAAGCTGTTCAGCACCAGAAAGACGATGTTGAGATCGTCCACCCGCAGGAACTCTCCCTCCGGGGGCTGCACCAGCAGCAGCGAGGCCGCCGCGACGAAGGACAAGGCGGCGCTCGCCGCATTCAGCCATGCCCCGAGGCGGGGCGCCGGCAGCACCAACAGCAGGAGCGCGCTGGCGGCGGGCAGCAGAAGCAAGGCCGAAGCCGCATCAAGGCCGAGGGTCATCTGCGGCCCTCCCGGAAACGGTCGAGCGCCGTGGAATCCACCGTGTCGAAGCGCTCGCGGATGCGGAAGAGGAAGATGCCGATGACGATGAAGGCCACCAGCACCGAGAAGGCGACCGAGATTTCCACAACCAGCGGCATCCCCTTGGCACCGGTCGCGGCGAGGATCAGCCCGTTCTCCAGCGACATGAAGCCCACCACCTGACTGACGGCGTTGCGCCGCGTCACCATCATCAGGAGGCCCAGCAGCACGACGGAAAGGGCGAAGGCGAGGTCCTCCCGCGCCAGAGGATCGGCCCCGGAAGTCACGCGCAGCATCACCACCATGGACAGGGCAATGAGGCCGATGCCGGCCATCATGGTGAGGCCGGTGCTGAGCGCGGATTCCACCTGCCGGTGAATGCCGAGCCGCTCGATCATCCGCAGCAGCGCCACGGGAATGATGAGCGCCTTGAAGGCGAGCGTGATGGCGGCGGTCACATAGAGATGCGGCGCATCCTGTGCATAGGCCTGCCAGGCCACGGAGAGGGTGAGCAGCAGCGCCTGAAGGCCATAGACGCGGATGAGGTTCGGCAGGCGGGCCTGATAGAGCATCACGAGGCTGGTGAAGACGAGCCCGCCCGCCAGAAGATGCGCCACATCGAAGAGAAGGCTGCCCATGCTCAGAAGCTCCGCGACACGAACAGCAGCAGCGTGCCGAGCAGCCCCAGCATCAGCGCCGCGCCGAGGAAATCCGGCACACGGAAGACCCGCATCTTGGCGATGGAGGTCTCAAACAGGGCCAGCAGGCTGCCGCCCAGCGCGAGCTTCGCCCCATAGGCCAGCATGCCGATGAGGAGCGCCAGCGGCGCCGCGCCCGCCGGGGCAAGGCCCCACGGCACGAACACGCAGGCGATGAGGGAGAGATAGAGCACCAGCTTCAGCGATGCGGCGAGCTCGATGAGCGCGAGATGGCGTCCGGAATATTCCAGCACCATAGCCTCATGCACCATGGTGAGTTCGAGATGGGTCGCCGGATTGTCCACCGGGATGCGCGCATTCTCGGCAATGGCCACCATGGTGAGGCCAATCAGTGCTAGCCCCAACGAGACACGCAGGCCCACATGGGCCGCCAGCATGTGTTCGGCGACGGTGGAGAGCTGCGTCGAGCCCGCGACCAGCGCCAGCGTGAAGACGATCATGATGAGTGCGGGCTCGGCGAGCGAGGCGATCATCACCTCCCGGCTGGAGCCGAGGCCGCCGAAACTGGTGCCGATGTCCATGCCCGCCAGCGCCTGAAAGAAACGGGCGCTGCCGAGCAAAGCCGTGATGGCGATGAGGTCCGCCGTCCAACTGAAGACGAGGCCGGTGGCGAAAGTGGGCACCAATGCCGCCGCCACCCAGGTGGAGGCGAAGATGAGATAGGGCGCGGCTCGGAACAGCCAGGAGGCATTGCCCGCCAGCACCACATCCTTACGGGCGAGGCGCGCGAGATCGAAATAGGGTTGCAGCAGCGGCGGCCCGCGCCGGCGCAGCAGGCGGGCCTTCATCACGCGCACGAAGCCGGTGAGCAGCGGCGCCAGCGCGAGCACAAGGGCCATCTGGAGGCCCTGCACGACGAGAGCGTGGATCAGGCCCATAGCGCCAGCACCAGAAGCAGCAGCACCAGCGCCCCGAAGACGAGGCCGAGATAGCGCCGGATGGAGAGATATTGCAGGGCGTCCATCCGCCCCGAGAGGCGCCACACGCCCCGCGCCAGCGGCAAATAGAGCCCCTCCCACGCTGGATCGACGATACGCAGCACGAAACGCGCCGGCCGGAGATCGCCCGGCGGCGGCATGGTGATGCGCTCGCGCGCACCGAACAGGGTGGTGCCGAAAACGCGGCGGATGGGCTGGGCGAAGCTCGACGCGCTATACTGCGTGCGCAGGCCTGCATCTGGGAAGCCGCAGTCCCAGGCCGGGCCGCGCCGCACCGCGCGCGACGCGAAACGATGGATGAGCAGCGCCATCAGGCCAGCCGAGCCGAGCACAAAGAGGAGCACCAGCAGCCCGTTATAGGAGCTGCGGCTCTCGGCCACGGGAATGATGGAAAGCCAGGCGGTGCCCGCCTGCGGGGGCATGCGCGCATCCACCAGCGCCTGGACGGCGGGAGCCACCGCATCAATCACCACCCCCGGCAGGATGCCGGCAAGCACACACAGCCCGGCCAGCCCCAGCATGGCGGCCAGCGACCAGCGCTCCACCTCATGGGCCTGCGCGGCAGCGGGCGAGCGCGGGCGGCCGAGGAAGACGGTGCCGTAGATGCGCACGAAGCAGGCCGCCGCCAGCGCCGCGGCAAGGGCAAGCAGGGCGCCGGCCGCCGGCACCAGCAGCTTCGGCCCCCAGGCGGGCAGGTCCGGGCTCAGCAATATGGCCTGGAAGGTGAGCCACTCGGACACGAAGCCGTTCAGCGGCGGCAGCGCCGAAATGGCCGCGCAGGCCACCAGCATGGCGAAGGCCGTCACAGGCATGGCATGGATAAGGCCACCGAGCCGCTCCATGTCCCGTGTTCCCGTGCCGTGCAGTACCGCGCCGGCGCCAAAGAACAGAAGGCTCTTGAACAACGCGTGGTTCAGCGCGTGGAACAGCGCCGCCGTCAGGGCCAGCGCCCCCGCCGCTTTCATGCCGTTGGCCGAGAAGGCGAGCGCGAGGCCGAGCCCGACGAAGATGATGCCGATGTTCTCGATGGTGCTGAAGGCGAGCGCCCGCTTGAGGTCCGCCTGCATCAGCGCGTAGAGCACGCCCAGCACCGCCGTCGCGGCGCCGATGGCCAGCACGGGCATGCCCCACCACCATTCGGGCGGGCCCAGTAGATCAAAAGCGATGCGCACGAAGCCATAGACCGCCACCTTGGTCATGCCCGCGCTCATGAGCGCCGAGACGTGGCTGGGAGCAGCGGGATGGGCGAGCGGCAGCCAGGCATGCAGCGGAAACAGGCCCGCCTTGGAGCCGGCACCCGCCAGCGCAAGAAACAGCACGACGGCACCCAGCACACCCTCCGGCGCATGGGCGCGCAGGACGGAAAAGGCCACGCTCCCCGCGCTGCCCGCCAGAAGTCCGAAAGCGAGCATCAGCAGGAACGCGCCGGCGCTCGCCATGACGAGATAGATGAAGGCGGCCCGCCGGTTGGCGGCCTCCCGATGATCCGCCAGCACCAGCGCCCAGGAGGCGAGCGACATCACCTCCCAGCCGAACAGGAAGCTGTAGGCGTCATCCGCCAGCAGCACGAGGCTCATGGCGGCAAGAAAGGCGGGAAAGAAGGGCAGCACCCGCGCGGGCTCCGCCGCATGGCGGCCATAGCCGATGGCATAGAGGCTGGCAGCCGCGCCGCACAGATTGACGATGGCCAGGAAGACCGCACTCAGCGCATCCAGGCGCACCTGCGTGCCGAGGCCCGGCAGGCCGAGCGGCAACGCGAGCGTGGTGGGGCTGGCCGGCAGGGCCGTGAGAGCGTTCAACAGGCCCACGAGGCAGATGAGCCCCGTGCCACCATAGATCACCGCATGCGCACCGCCATGGCGCGACAGGGGAATGGCTGCGACCGCCAGAGCCAGCAGCGCACAGATGCACCAGAGCTCGACGATCACAGGCATGGGTCAGGCCTCGTCCGGAAGCGGCGCCGGGCGGCGGACGGGGGCCTCGCGCAGACGCACGCCGCGCCCGCCCCCTTCACTCACCATGCCCTCGCTGAGGAGCTGGATGCCCGCGCCCTCCAGCGCGCCCACGAGCTTCATCAGGGAATCCACATTGCCGCGAATGACCCCGTCACTGGCCTCCATCCGCTGGATGGTCGGCACGGAGAGCGCGCACAGCGCGGCCAGCGCCTTCTGGTCGAGCCCGAGCAGGGCGCGAGCGGCACGCAGTTGCGCAGCGGTGATCATGTGGCCGAAAGACCCATGGCTGAGAATTGATGAATTAGCCTAATCACGTCAGGAGTGAATATCAAACATAAAATTATGATGTTTTAAACATCATCCAATGACGACGCACAGGCCGCACGGGTGCGCCGCCACGGCTCGCACGATGAAAGGTCGGGATCGCGATGCATTCCGATATCCGGCCCGGTCGCAGGACGCAGGGGCAGCGTCCGCAGGGCCATGGGGATCGACCCGTTTTTCTCCGCCTGTCCGGCGACAAGACGCTTGCACCAGAGGAGCGCATCGCGCCATCATACCTCCCGAAAGATGAGGAGCGCAGACTTGACGCTCCGCGACATCACCCGCTATCGTTGATATGCGTGTGAATAAAACCCTGGATACGCGCCCATGACCAACAGGCGCCCGAACATCAATGCCCATTGATGGGATCAGGGTTTATGCGCAACGGCACCATGATAAGATGAGATCGTCGATGCACCGGCTAGGGCATGGCCCTTGCGTCGGGGTAGCTGGTGCGTCGCGCCTGCTGATCGGGGATCATGGATGAACGCTCTCGCCCAGCGACTGCCGGCTGCCGGCCTTGACGCCGGGCGCATTCAGCTCCGGGCTGCGCCAGTCGACCTCGCCGCGTTCGCCGCCCATGTGCGAGGCGACCCCGGCTTCCCGGTCATGCGGGACGCCGTCATCCAGAACATCGTCCAGTTATTCCGCGGGGACTATCTGCTGAGCCGCCTCATGCTGGAGGAAGGCCGCTACGTCACCATCCAGATGCTCCTGACGCTGGCCGCCACGCAACAGGCCGAAGAACGCAGCACCTGGCTGACGCTCGGACGCCTGCAGCAGAGCCTCGCCGGTTCGGAACTGGCCAGCCGCAACCGCATCGAGGCGCTGGTGGCCGTGCTGGAGCGTTACGGTTTCGTTGAGCGGCGCAAGGCCGAGGAAGATCTCCGCCTCACCCTGCTGCTGCCCACCGCCCGCCTCTGGGGGTCGGACGCACTGTTCGTGGAAGCGATGGTGCAGCCGCTCGCCCGTCTCGCCGACACGCCCCCCACCGGCGCAGCCGCCCGCGAGCTGCTCTCCCGCCTCAGCCTCAATTCCGCAACCCAGACGAGTGGCGCGCCCACCTGCGATCCGCAGGCGCCGGCCTGGTCCACCCGCGATGTGGCTGCCGCCGGCGCCGGGCATCGCAACTGGCACCGCCTGTTCGCACCTCGGCTCACCGATTATCTGGCGCTCCGCGGGACGCATGCGTCCATCCAGCAGTTAGCGACACGCGACGGCGGCTATATGGCGCTGCTTCTGCTGCTCGATGAAGCCCGAGCGCGCGGCTCTGCCCGCATCAGCCTGCCCTATGAGACCCTGTCGAACCACACCGGCATCTCGCGCACCCATGCGCGGCTGCTCACGGAGCAGGCCGAAGCGTGCGGCTTCCTGCGGCTCCACGCCAAGGGCGGGCGCGAGGTGGAGGTGACGGAGCAGTTCCGGGACGCGGCCGACGCGTGGTTCGCGAGCCTCGCGGCCTTCCATCTCAGCCTCGACTGACGACGCCCGCCGCCTGCCGCACCATCACGGACTCAAGCAGCACGAGTCCTGCGCGCAGCGCACCCGCACGCGGAAGGCGCGGCGTGAGCGGCTAGAGGCCGGACCGACGCCTGAACTCGGAAAGCTGGTTCCGGACCATCTCGTCGATCTGGGCATCGATCTGGCCCCAACGCCCGTCCCCGAGCGGGCTCGTCCCGCCGACAACGCCGTCCAGAAGATCATCCGGGAGTTCGTCGAGGCTGACGTCGCGCGGCAGCACCAGCACCACCTCGCCGGGCTGCTCCTCCACCACTCGGATCGTGTAGGAGGGAATGGGATCCACGCCCAGCAATGCCACCAGCGCCGCACGGGGATCGCGCAGGAGCAGGGCCCGGAAGTCGGCATCCTGCCGAGCCGCCGAAATCAATGATCGCTCAATAGCCCGGTTCGCCAAGGTCATCGGATCAAGGGCGCTGGGCATCATCACATCCTTCAAGACGCGGCATCTCACTCCGCTTGCCATCGGGTGGCAGAATGCACCCGTTCAAACGGCCGCGCCACCCCGGAAGGCCATTGCAGCACATGGACAACAACCGCGCACCACACGAGCCTTCCGCACCGCCCCCTGTACCCAACTATATTTGGCACCGAGCCAAGCCGCCGGATGGACCTGAAAATTGCCAAGCCCTGCCACCCGTTTGCCAGTACACATGACGGAAAGACAGGTCGACACCAGTGGAGTCGTCTGGCGGATTGTCGAGATGCCGCGATGAACATGCATTCGGACGCCTTCCACATGCCACCTATCCTTGAGGCGGCAACGATTGGGAACGCCGATGGGCCCGCCCATTTGGCCGCAGCCTCCCTGTGGACGAGCCCGGACCTGCCGAATGCGGTGGCGGGGCAGCTTCCGGCGTGCGTAAACCCGTCGGCGGCAGATGGCGCCCATTGACGTCGTCGCGTTCGTCCGTACCAATCAGGCGCGCCCGGACGCCGGATCAACCCGACCACCCGCCGAAGTCACAGGTCCACTGATGCGTCCAATCCTGCTGTCACCGGATGCCGCATCCGCCGGTCCTGAGATGTCCATCCGCCGTGCCGGAGCGGAGGACGTCGAAGCCCTGGCGGGCCTTGCGACCCAGAACCTCCTTGCGCGGCTGGCGGAGGGCCCGGCTGCGGCGGGGGACCATCATCTGGTCGCCCGCATTGGAAATATCGCCGCCGGCCTCCTCGTCTCGCGGCCCAATGTCCAGCAGCCCGAGGTGCAGGACCTCGTCTCGCTCATGGTGACGCCCCTCTTCCGGCGGCGTGGCATCGGACGCGCATTGCTGCGGCAGTTGTCGGCGGACATGGCGCAAGCCGGTCGCGAAGCCCTCGGCGCCGTCTGGTCCGACAGGCTGCCCCAGTTGGAGAGCTTCCATGCCGTGCTGATGCGCGAGGGCTGGGAGGCTCCGACGCCATGGAGGCTGCGCATGAGCTTCCGTGTGGGCGACCGTGAAGAGGCCATGCAGCTGGCCGCACGCCGGATTGCCGCCGCACGCGAAGCCGGCCTGTCGTCCCTCACCCTGGCGGCCGCGGGGGCAGAGGCGATCCCACGCCTCCTCGCCCATGCGCAGGCCGTGCAGGCGGCTGGCCGCCTCCCGGCCTGGGCCGATCCCGCGCCCTGGCTTCCCATCGGCACGCCCGCCGTCTCGCAACTGCTGGTGGATGGGCATGGCATGATCCGCGGGTGGCTCATGGCGCAGTATCAAACGGCCTCTGGCCGGTGGCTCGCGCCCATCGGCTGGTGCGAGACCGGCCCCTCGCACATGCTTCTGGCCATGGATGCCTGGCTCGCTGCGCTGGAGGAGACACAGGGCCCGGGCGCCACCGTCGTCCTGCACCCCACCCTCAACGACGGGGCGAAGGTCTGCCGGCTGCTGGACCGCCACTTCCGGCCCCACGCTTTGTGGGCGGACCATCTCATCACCAGCCGCAAGGCGCTCTGAGGATCAGGCGGACCTATCGCCTCAGCGGGGTGGCGTTGGCATCAGGGCATAGCCGACGCCGCGCACGGTGGCGATGGGCGGCAGCAGGCCCTCATGGGTCATCTTCTTGCGCAGGCGGGCGATGAGATTGTCCACCGTGTGGGAGGAGATCTCGCGCGGATCGCGGTTGGAGATCACGTCCAGCAGGAAATCGCGCGACAGCGGCTCCTGCGGGCGCGAGGCGAGCGCCACGAGAATGTTGAACTCGCCCGCCGTCAGTTCCACGAGTTGACCGGTCGGCCGGAACAGCTCGCGCCGCACCACGTCGAGGATCCAGCCATCGAAGGTGATGACCGGCTCGCGCGCCCGCCGCAGCACGCTGCGGATGCGGGCGAGCAGCGTGCGGGGATTGATGGGCTTGGTGACATAGTCATCGCCCCCGGCATCAAGGCCGGCCAACACGTCCTCGTCGGAATCGCGGGCGGTCACGAAGATCAGGCCGAAGCTGGCGCCAAGCCGAAGCTGCCGGGCCAATGCGATGCCGTCCGCATCCGGCAGGTTCACGTCGAGCAGGATGATGTCCGGCTGCACCGATTGAAGCCGCGCCTTGAGTTCGGCTCCGGAGGCGGCGCGGACCGTCCGCATGCCGTTCTCCTCCAGAAAGGTGGAGATCATCTCCAAGCTCTCCGGCGCATCCTCGACGATCAGAACAGTCGCACTCATTGCGTACGCACCATGGTGTCCTGCCCGGCCTCGAGCCGGGCCGCGAGCGCCGCCAGCAGTTCGGCCATCGCCGGCTTGAAGCTCTCCGGGTCTGCAACCATCACGGCGCGGGCGCGATCGGCAAGATCAAACTCACCCATATTGGCAGCGCTGCCGCTGATGCGGTGGGCGATGGCGCGCGCCTCGTCTCCAGCCGTGCACTGCCGGAGCGCCGCGTGCTGATCAGACAGCCCTTTCACGAACAATGCGCGCAGCATCTCGCGCTTGCCCGGATCGAACAGGCTGGCGAAGTCGACAGGCGCAAGGTTCGCCGGGTCCGGCTGCTGAAACAGCGCCGCCTCCAGAACCGCATCCGGCGCCGCCGCCTCCAGCCGGATCTCGCCCGGAGCTGGTGCCGGCCCGTCCGCGCCCTCCACCCAGAGGGCGAGGCGCGGGCCGGATGAGCGAGCCAGTTCCCGCGCCATCGCAAGGTCGACGTCGCCCGCCACTACCATCAGCGCGAAGCTCCGGTGCGCCAGCATGGTGCTGGCGGCGGCCAGGTCGAGCAGGGGGAAAACCCGCAAGCCGAGGCGCTCCAGCCGGCTGCGGGCGCTTGTCCCCGAACGGGACACCAGCAGCACGTCGGCGCCTTCGGCCAGCCCGGCACCAGCGGGGCGTCCCGCAAGGCGCGCAAGCGCAGCCTCCAACTGCTCCGGCCGGACGGGCTTCGCCAGATGTCCGTTCATGCCCGCCGCCAGAGAGCGGGCCACATCCTCGGGCATGGCATTGGCGGTCAGGGCGATGATCGGCAGGCTCTGACCCGCGGCGCGGATGCGGCGCGTGGCTTCGAGGCCGTCCATGCCGGGCATCTGGATGTCCATGAGGACCACGTCGAATATCTCAGCCGCCACCCGCCCGATGGCCTCCGGACCCGTCTCGGCAACGGTGCAGGCATGTCCCGCCCGCTCCAGAAGCCCCAGCGCCACCTGCCGGTTCACCTCATTGTCTTCCACCAGAAGCACCTTCAGCGGTCGCGCGGCAGGAGAGACCACGGCGAAGCGCTCTTCCGGCACGGGTGCCGAGGCGACGTCCATCGGCACCTCGAAGGTAAAGCAACTGCCGACGCCCGGCGTGCTCTCCACCTCGATTTCGCCGCCCATGGCTTCCACCAGCCGCTTGCAGATGGCGAGCCCGAGGCCCGAGCCGCCAAAGCGCCTGCGGATGCTGGCATCGGCCTGCACGAATTCGTGGAAGAGGCCCGCCCGCTCCTGCGGATGAATGCCGATGCCGGTATCCGCCACCGTGAAGCGCAGGCCCATGCGGCCGGCGCTCTCCGGCCGGCTCGTGCGCGAGACGGTCAGCCGCACGTGGCCGACCTCGGTGAACTTGATGGCATTGCCGAGCAGGTTGAGCAGGATCTGCCGCAGCCGGGCGGCGTCGCCATGCACGCAAGGCGGCACGTCGGGCGCCAGCACCACCTCGAGGGCGAGCCCCTTCTCATCGGCACGGGGCCGCATCAAGTCCACCGCATCCCGCAGCACGCGCGAGAGCTCCAGCGGCGCCAGTTCGAGTCGTGCACCCTGTTCAAGCTCGGAGAGGTCGAGCACGTCGTCGAGGGTCACCTGCAAGGCCTCTGCGGCGCGCAGCACCACGCGCAGGCGCTCACGCTGGGCCGCCTCCAGCGGGCCGTCGAGGACGAGCCGCACCATGCCCAGAATGCCGTTCATGGGGGTGCGGATCTCGTGGCTCATCACCGCGAGGAACTGCGATTTCGCGCGGGCGCCGGCTTCCGCCGCTTCCTTGGCTTCAAGCAGTTCGACATTGACCTGCCGCTCGCGCTCGATGTGGAGGAATTGCGCGCGGCGCATGCCGTTGAGCTGACGGCGGGCCGCTATTCCCACGCCGAGCGCGACGCCCACCACCAGCAGGATGACGCTGAGATCAGCGGGGCTCTCCGGCGGCACCTTCAAGGCGCCCCAGAACAGCAGGCTGATGAGCGGCCCGTAGGCGCCGACCAGCGCCGCGAGCCAGATCCGCCCCGGCAGCAGCATGGGCAGCGCCAGCGCCATGATCGGCAGCAGC
The DNA here is from genome assembly GCF_000010525.1 of Azorhizobium caulinodans ORS 571. Lineage (GTDB taxonomy): Bacteria > Pseudomonadota > Alphaproteobacteria > Rhizobiales > Xanthobacteraceae > Azorhizobium > Azorhizobium caulinodans. The sequence continues at coordinate 4,961,367 of NC_009937.1, forward strand.
AGGCCACCGTGCCGCGTCAGGGCGGGGTGGTCGAAGATGATGCCGTTGAGGAAATAGAACAGGATCTGCTGGACATAGGTGGCGATGATGATGCCGCGCAGCGTGTCCTCGCGCCGCACGACCAGAAAGGCGCAGACACCGAGCACCAGAATGACGCAGCGGATGCCCACGAACAGATAGAGATCCGGCGGCCCGATGAGTTGCAGGTCGAGCGGCAGGAACGACAGGCTCGCGAGGGTGGTGCCGAAAATGGCGACAAAGGCGGTGGCCCGGCTTGCCCCGAGGCTCGCCTGCTCATAGGCCGCCTCCAGGCCCTGCTCGGTGAACTCGCCCGTCCAGCGGTCCAGCAGATGGACCTTCCTTGCCGCTGCCTCGGGTTGCGACATCGCCTCAACCTGCCCCTCGCTCCACGGCCTTGATACGCCGCGCCCAAGGTGCTGACCAGCCCTCTCCGATCCACCCGATCATGGGCGGCAAAGCGTTTGCATGGCATGGAAACGGATGCTCTGCTGCGGCATCCGATGCGGCACGCGCGCCGCGAACACAGGACAGAGGTTGCCATGGCCGATGACACGCCCCGCCCGCTCTATGAAACGGGCCTGAAGATCCGCAAGGAGGTGATCGGGGCCGAATACGTGGAGCGGGCGCTGGCCAATGCGGACGCCTTCTCAACGCCCGTGCAGGAGATGGTGACGGAATACTGCTGGGGGAACATCTGGGGCCGTCCGGGCCTCGACCGGCGCACCCGCAGCCTCCTGAACATCGCCATGCTCTCCGCGCTCAACCGTTCCCACGAACTGAAGCTGCACGTGCGCGGTGCGCTGACCAATGGCGCGACGCGTGAGGAGATCCAGGAGACTATCCTCCAGATCGGCGTCTATTGCGGCGTGCCGGTGGCGCTGGAAACCACGCGCCTCGCGCAGGAGGTCTTCCGCGAGATCGACGCCGCGACCTGAGAGGTCAGTGCCGGAAGAAGAGCTGGGCGAGCATTCCGGCCGCCCAGGCGGCGGCGAGGGCGATGAGAATCTTCGGCAGCAGCCCGATGCGCAGCTTGCCCGCCAGTTCGATATGGTGGGCCGCTGCTGCGATCGCAGCTTCCGGGGAAGCGTGCACCGGCGTGCCCGGCGGCGCGATCATCAGATTCTCCGGCTGCCCGAAATCCTCGATGAGATGGCCGTCCGCATCGCGCGGGGTGCCGTCTCCATCCGCGGCCGGGATGCGTTCGGCCATGGGGCGGGGATCGCACGACCACAGAAAGACAGGCAGGCCGCGCGCCTGCGCAAAGCCGATCTCCCATGCCGTGCCCGGGTCCATATGCGCGCCCCGGAACGGGGAGATGTTCGCCACCACCGCATCGGCGGCCCGAAGACCAAGAATGCAGCGGGCGCGAATGCCCAGCGCATGGTCTTCTGCCGATCCCCCGTCCAGCGGATAGATGGCGGACAGCCCATGGCCGGCGCAGATCGTGCGCAGCCGTTCTCCTTCCGCCGCCGCATCGGGGCGGAACACCTCAGGCCCCGCAAGATAGACCCGCGCCACATCGTTCTCCCGGCTTTCCGGAGGCTTATGCCACGCTCACTGCGGCCGGCGAAAGCGCGAACGGGACCATGGAACCGATAATGCCGAGCTTGCGTTGACCCACCGAAATCCAACGGAGGGCTGACCCCATGAGCCGCAACGCGCTTTACGCCATCATCGCCGTCCTTGTCGTGGGCGGCGGCGTCTTTGCCTATCAGGCCTATCAGGCGCACGAAGAGAAGGAGCGCTCGCTCCAGATCCAGGTGGGCCCGAACGGCGTGAAGGTGGACCCGCCTTCGCGCTGATCGGACGGGTTGAGGGTTCAGGCGGCCATCCAGCCGCCATCCACCATCAGTGTCTCGCCGGTGATGAAGCTTGCCTCATCGCTGGCGAGAAACAGCGCCGCGCGCGCCACGTCCTCGGGCCTGCCGAAGCGCGGCCAGGGCGTGCGGCGGCGGGCGCGGTCCAGCACATCCTCGTCCAGCAGCCGCCCGCCCTGCCCGGTCACGATCTTGCCCGGCGCCACCGCATTGCAGACGATGCCCTCTTTGGCATAGTCCGCCGCGATCTGCCGCGTCATGTAATCAATGGCCGCCTTGGTGGTGCCGTAGGCGAGATCGCCAGGCGCCGCGATCATGCCGTGCTGGGAGGAGAGATTGATGAGGCGCCCGCGCACCTCGTCGCGCGGCGCCTGCATCAGCATCTGGCGCACGGCCGCCTGACAGCACAGCAGGACGCCCGTTAGGTTCACATCCAGAACCCGCTTCCAGTCCGCCACGTCCAGCTCCAGCAGGGGCCGCGGATGCCGGATGCAGGCATTGTTGACCATGACATCCAGCGCCCCGAATTCCGCGACGGCGCGCGCCACCAGCGCATCAACCTGCGCTCCGTCCGAGACATCGCACCTCTGAAAGAGCGCCTGCCCGCCCTCGGCGGCGATCAGTTCCACCGTCGGCGTGCCGCCTTCGATCACCGTCTGCGTCACGTCCGCAACGATGACGCGGGCGCCATGCGCCGCGAAAAGGCGAGAAATGGCCCGGCCGATGCCCGAGGCGCCGCCGGTGACGATGGCCACACGCCCGGTGAGGCGCCGTGCGTCGGGTGGAAGCATGCTGAAATCCCGATCAGTTGAAAAAGAGGTCCGGATTGGTCTCGAACCAGGGCACGTAATCTGCGAGCGCCTCCGCCAGCCCGAAGCGGGGCGCGAAGCCGAGATCGCTGGCAAGCCGCGACGCATCCATCACCGCGCGGTCGTAGTCCGCATAAAGGGCAATGGCGCCTTCTTCATCGACCGTGCCGAAACGCCATGACAAGGAGGGGCAGCGGGCGGAAAGCCCCCGACACCACTCCTCCAGCGACCAGACGAAACCCGCCGCGAGATTGTAGATGTCGAAGGAAGGCCGTTCGGCGTCGAGCAAGGCGAGGATGGCCGCCGCCCCGTCGCGGGCATAGAGGAAGTCCCGCACATGCGGGCGGGGCAGGATGACGGGCGCACCACGCGCAGCCTTGAGCAGCACCTGAAGCGGCGCGCTCGGCGTGTCGCGCGCGCCCGTCACATATTCCCACGGGCCGAAACAGGTGCCGAGGCGGCCCACCAGAAGATCGAGCCCGTGCAGGGCCTTCAGCCGCAGCGCGGCGGCCTCGGCCGCCTGCTTGGAGATGCCATACAGCCCTTCCGGCTTCAGCGGCGTCACGTCCTCGCGTAGCGGTTCCGGCGCCCGCCCGCTGGCGCCATAGGTGGCGCCCGAGCTGACATGCACGATGCGCCCCACGCCAACCGCCTGCGCGGCAGCGAGCAGGTTCAGCGTGCCGAGGACATTCACCTCGAACACCGAAGCCGGCGCCCGCCGTTCTCGGGCCGCATCCGCGGTCACAGCCGCGAGGTGGACGATGCGCCGCGCGCCGCTCTCCGCCACGACGCGCTGAATAGCGGCGGCATCGCGCATGTCCGCCGTGCAGGCCTCGAACCGGCCCGGCAGCCTGGCGAAGGCGCGCCGGGCGGCTTCGGGCGGGGCAGCAAGGTCCAGCCCCACCACATGCGTGCCACGGGCCAGCAGGGTCTCGCTGACCGCAAGACCCATGAAGCCGGAGGCGCCGGTGACGAGAACGGTCATGGCCGCTCAGAGATCGCGGAACAGCGAGCCCCAGCCGGTGACCCGCCGGGTATCCACGCCCGCCATCTTCAGGCTCTTCCAGACCGAGGTGGCGATGGTGTCGTAGATCGGGATGCCGGTTTCCGCCTCCAGCTTCTCCACCAGCGGCGCGGCGCGCAGATTGGTGCAGATGACGGCGATGGCATCCGGCTTCTCAGCCGCCACGTCGCGGGTCATGGCGGAGAGCTGCTCGGCAGTGACTTCGGAGAAGGAGAAATTGTCCTGAAGATTCAGATGCCTGTCGCCCTTGCAGGCATGGCCGAGGGCGGCGTAGTTGGCAACGATCTTCTCCTGCACCGCATCGAGATAGGGCGTCACATAGCCGAGCGTCTTCGCCCCCTTGGCGGCGAGGATTTCATTCAGCGCAAGCATGGAGGTGTTGGCGGGAATGCCGGTGGCGGCGGTGATGCGCTCGCACAGGCGCTCGTCCGCCTCGAAGCCCAGCCAGCCGGACGAGGTGCCGTTCCAGGAAATGACATCGACCTTGGCGTGGGCCAGAAGCTCGGCGGCGCGCAGGATTTCCGTATCGTCGAACTGCTTCAGCGCCGTGTCCGACAGGGCGATTTCCGTCACCTTGAAGCGACCGAAATGGGCGGAGACCTCGGGCAGCCCCGCCACCATCGCCTGCGTCACCGGCTCCAGCACGGTGTTGGACGAGGGGGTGAGCATTCCCAGAAGAACACGTTTCGTCATGATGCGCCTGATGTCTCGAAGAGAAAGGGTCAGCCGTGCGCCGCGCCGTGGGGGCGCAGCAGGTCGAGGATGTGGCGCTTCACGTCATTGAAGCGCGGGGAGGTGATGTCGCGCGGGCGCGGCAAATCGAGTTCGATCATCTCGGCGATGCGGCCGGGCCGGGCGGACATGACCGCCACATGGGTGCCAAGGGTGAGCGCCTCGTCGATGCCGTGGGTTACGAAGACGATGGTGCCCTTGTGCTCTTCCCAGATGCGCACCAGCTCGTTCTGCATGTCCATGCGCGTCTGCTCATCGAGCGCGCCGAAGGGCTCGTCCATGAGGATGACGCCGGGGTTCATGAGCAGGGCACGGGCGATGCCGACGCGCTGGTTCATGCCGCCGGAAAGCTCGGAGGGATAATGGTTCTCGAACCCCCTGAGCCCCACCATGTCGATATAGATCTGCGCCTTGTCGCGCCGCTCGCCCTTCTGGGCGCCACGCATCTTCAGGTGGAAGGCGACATTCTCCCATACCGGCAGCCAGGGCATGAGATTGGCTTGCTGGAAGACGACGCCGCGGTCCGCCCCCGGCGCCGCCACCACCTGCCCGTCCACCTTCACCGTGCCGGTGGAAGGCTTGTCGAAGCCAGCGATCATGTTGAGCAAGGTGGACTTGCCGCAGCCCGAGGGGCCGAGCAGGCACAGGAATTCGTTGCGCTTCACCGTCACGTCCACGTTGGACAGAGCGGTGACGTCGGTCTTGCGCTTGGCGTCCTTGAAAATTTTGGAGACGCCGGAAATCTCGATGGTGGCCATCTGATCAGCCCTCCGAGCCGCTGAGGGTCGTGCCCTGCTGCCAGCGCAGCACGCGGGCGGAGATGAGGCGGATGAGGAGATCGCTCAGGTAGCCGAGCAGGCCGATGGAGGCCATGGCGGCGAGCACGATGTCGTAGCGCAGGAAGTAATAGCTGTCCCACAGCACGTAGCCGACGCCGCTTTTCACCGCCACCATCTCCGCCGTCACCGTCAGCATCCAGGCCGAGCCGATACCGATGCGAAGCCCTGCGAAGATCGAGGGCATGGCGGCGGGCAGCACGATGAAGCGTAGCAGCTGCCGCTGGCCGCCGCCCACCATGGCGCCGGCGCGGATGAGATTGCGGTCCACCGTCTTCACGCCATGAATGGTGTTGAGCAGGATGGGAAAGAAGGCACCGAGGAAAACCAGGAAGATGGCCGGCTTGTCGGCGATTCCGAACCAGATGATGGCGAGCGGGATCCACGACACCGGCGGGATGGGCCGCAGCATCTGCAAGGTCGGCTCGATGGTCACCTCGATGAAGCGCGACCAGCCGATGGCCACCCCGAGGAACACCGCCATGACGGTGGCGATGCCAAAGCCCGCCGCCACGCGCCAGGTGCTGGCCATCACGTCGAAGATCCAGTGACCGGCATAGGACTGGGTGTTGCCGTCAATGTCGAACACCCAGTCCAGCCAGGCCCATGCCACGGCGGAGGGCGCCGGCAGGAGCGCCGGCGGCAGGGCGCCGGAGCGGGAGAACATCTCCCAGCCGGCGAGGATGAGAACCGGAACGACAAAGCGTTCCGGCCTCCAGCTCCGCAGCAGCATGGCCATGGTGGTGCGTCCGCCCGTCAGTAGCCGAGTTCGGTCTTGGGCTTGCCGGTGGCCGCCTCAAGGAACTGGTAGTTCAGGTTCTTCTCCACCTGCGCGGAGACGTCGTTGGAGATGTACTTGAGGTCGCGCATCATGGTGGCGATGGCGAGCGCCTCCTTGCGGTACATCTTGTAGTCCGGCATCAGGTTGTTGATCGCACCTTCCGCCACCGTCTTGTCGAGGCCCGTCACCTTCGTGATGACGCCGACCCACAGCGGCTTGTCCTGCGCGATCTTGTTGTCGATATCGACGATGGCCTTGACGGTGGACTCAAGCCCCTTGGGGTTGGCGGCCACCACATCCGAACGGGTGAGCATCAGATTGGTGAGGTTGCCGGCCGCCTGATCATAGGGATAGGCGAAGAGCTTCGCCGCATTGGCCTGCACGATCTGGGTGGCGAAGGGCTCCACGGTGCAGATCAGCTCCACCTCGCCCCGGCGCAGCGCCTGAATGTGGTCGGACGGGTTCGGGATATTGATGAACTGCACGTCTTTGTTGACGTCGATGCCATGCTTGGCGAAGGCGCCGCGCATGTGGATGTCCTGCGCATTGCCGCGGGAGGCGGCGACGCGGAAGGGCTTGCCCTCGGCCTTGTACTTGGCGATCAGCGCCTTGAGGCCGTCCCAGTCATTCTCCTTCAGGGGCAGGTCGTTCTGCACCACGATCTGCGAGCCGCCTTCCACCTGTCCGGAGATGGCCACCACGTCGAAGCCCTTGTCGAGGGCGGTGATGTAATGGAGGTAGGTCACCTGCGCGACGTCGATGCTCTTGGAGAGCAGCGCGGTGAGCACGTCATTGCCGGTGTTGAAGCCGATGGCTTCCACCTTGGCGCCCTTGGCATAGTCCGGCACCAGCACCAGCGGGGTGCAATGGGCGCACTTGGCATAGCCGAGCTTGATGGTGGGCTCGGACTGCGCGCGGGCATCGGTCTGCGCGACGGAGGCAACGCCCGCCACCACGGCGAGCGCGACAGCGATGCGGCTGAGCAAACGCTTCATGGAGATCCCCTGAATTTCACCGGCCCGGCGGCGGTCTCCGCACGGCCCCTGAGAAAGTTGAATTCGGTATGCGATTTTTGTTTTCGTGCGTTTTTTCAATGATATATTCACGCAATGCTTCGGTTTGAAAGCCGCATTTATGGGCAAGTCGATTAAAAAAACGCCAGAGTTGCAAAATGGGCAGGGCGCCGAGGCGGATAGCGACCGGCCAACCCGGCCGAAGGTGCGCGTCCGCTTCAAGCCGATGCGGCTCAAGCTCTCGGCGCAGGAGGCCAGCCGGCCGCTCCAGACCGCCTCGCTGCACGGCCAGCTTCTGGCCCGCCTGCGGGAGATGGTGCTGGATGGCGAACTGCGCCCCGGCAGCCCCTTGCCCGAGCGCATGCTGTGCGAGACCTTCGGCGTCTCCCGCACGCCCTTGCGCGAAGCCTTCAAGGTGCTCGCCACCGAAGGTCTGATCGAGCTGCGGCCGCACCGTACGCCGGTGGTGACGCCGGTGGATGCAGAGGAGATCGCCCACGTGTTCCAGCTCATGGAGGCGCTGGAGCAACTGGCCGGCCGCCTCGCCTGCACGCTCGCGCGGGACGAGGACATCGCCCGGCTGGAAGCGATGCATGCGGATCTTGTCGCCTTCCATCGCGACGAGCGGCGATCCGATTATTTCCGCCAGAACCAGCAGATCCACGCCGAGATCACCCGCCTCGCGGCCAATCCCGTTCTGCTCGGCACCTGGAGCGCCATGAACGCCAAGATCTATCGCGCCCGCGCGCAGGCCAATTACGACCACGAGCGCTGGGACGCCTCGCTGACCGAGCATGAGGCCTTCATGGCCCTACTGCGCGCCCGCAATGCGGACGGTTTCGCCGCCTCCCTTGCCGACCATACCCGCCGCACGGGCACCGCCGTGCTCGCCAATCTCGCAAAGGCCGCCGCATGACCGCCACCCTCGCCGCCCCCGAGCCCTGCGACCTGCTGGTCCGCGCCCGCGCGGCGCTGGTCCTCGATGCCGAGGGCACGGTGCTGTCCGATGTCGCGCTGGCGATCACCGGCAACCGCATCACCCATATCGGGCCTGCGGCGGAGACCGCCCGGCTGTTCGCGCCCCGGCAGACCGTCGGCTCGCCCCATCACCTGCTGATGCCGGGGCTGGTGAACACCCACAATCACACGCCCCTCATGGTGGTGCGCGGCATGGTGGAGGACGTGGGCTTTGCCCCGGCCTATACGCCCGGCATCCCGCAGGGCGACATGCTGTCCGAGGAGGAGGCCTTCCTCCTCGCCCGTCTCGGCGCCTATGAGATGCTGCGCTTCGGCTCCACGACGGTGGTCGACTTCTATCGCCATCCCATGGCGCTCGCCGCCGCCGCCCACGAGATCGGCCTGCGCAGCTTCATCGGCGGCCGCATCATGGATGCGGACACGTCCGCCCTCGCCCGCCGCGAATGGCGCGCGGATCGGGACCAGGGCGAGCGCACCTTGCGCGAGGCGATGGATTTCGTTGCGGTCTGGTCCGGCCGCTCGGAGCTCATCACGCCGATCCTTGGCCCGCATGCGCCGGATACGTGCTCGCCCGGCCTGCTGCGCCATGTGGCGGAAGTGGCCGAGGTGGGGCAGATGATCCTCAACACCCACCTCCACCAGTCCCCCATGGAGGTGGAGATCGTTCAGGCCCGCGACGGCAAGCGGCCGGTGGAACTGATGGACGAAGTGGGCCTGCTCGGCCCCCGCCTCATCGCCGGCCACTGCATCCATATGACCGAGAGCGACATGGCGTTGTTCGGGTCACGCGGCGCGGTCGTCGCCCATGTACCGGTGGGCAATGCGGCCCACGGCTCGGTGGCCAGCATGCGGGCGCTGGAGCGCGCAGGAGCCCGCATCAGCCTCTGCACCGACACCAAATCGGGCGACATGTTCGAGGCCATGCGCATGGCGATTGCCGCCACCCGCATTCGCGGCGAGGGCTTCACCGTCTCCTCCCACGATGTGCTGCGCTGGGCCACCCACAATGGCGCGGCGGCGCTCGGGCTCGAAGGCGAGATCGGCGTGCTGAAGGTGGGGGCGCGGGCGGATCTGGTGCTGCTGGACACCCGCGCGCCGAACCTCTCCCCGCTCATCGACGGGCCAGGGCTCGTGGTGCACAGCGCCTCCGGCGGCAATGTGGACACGGTGGTGGTGGATGGCGCAGTTCTGCTGGAAGGCGGCCGCCCCACCCGGTTCGACGGCGACGAGGTGGTCGCCGCCGCCCAGAAGGTGGCGCGGGGTCTGTGGGAGCGCGCCGGCCGCACGCCGCGTGTCAGTGCATAAACGCCCGCACGCCATTCAACGGGCGGGCGCCTGCCCTCACGCCGCGAGGCGGATGGGGCCGGTGCCAGCGCCGGTAGTCTCGATGGCCTTGGCGATTTCCGAGAGGTCGTCCGCCGTCAGTTCCAGCGTCGCGGCATCGAGCCAGCCGTCCACCTGATCGGGCGAGCGGGCGCCCACAATGGCACCGGTGACGCCCGGCCATGCCAGCGTCCAGGCCACTGCCACGGCGGCCACCGAGCTGTTGTGGCGGGCGGCGATGGGCTTCAGCGCATCGGCGAGCTTGAGGTTCCGGGTCAGGTTCTCGCCCTGATACTCGGCATTGCGCGAGCGCCAGTCGTCCGCCGGCAGTTGCGCCGCGCGCTCGGCCGTGAAGCGGCCGGTGAGCAGGCCGGACTGCATGGGGCTATAAACGATGACACCCGTGCCATGGGCATGGCACCAGGCGATCTCCGCCGCGCCCGCATCGCGCCGGATGGCCGAGAAGGGCGGCTGGAGCGTATCCACATGGCCAAGCGCCTCGGCGCGCTCCAGTTGCTCCACGCTATGGTTGGAGAGGCCGACCGCACGCACCTTGCCCTCCTGCTTGAGGTCCAGGAAGGCCTGCCAGTATTCCTCTATAGGAGAGCCGTCCTGCGCCGGCCAGTGCATCTGGTAGAGGTCGATGCGCTCCACCTGAAGGCGCTTGAGGGAGGCTTCCACCTCGCGCTTGATGCTCTCAGCCTTGCCGATGCGCTTGGGCAGCGCGGTGCGGTCCGCTTCGTCCCACACGAGGCCGGCCTTGGTGAAGACATAGGGCCGCTCGGACAGAGGAATGTCCTTCAGCGCGGCGGCCACCACCTCCTCGGAATGGCCGAGGCCATAGACGGCGGCGGTGTCGATCCAGTTGATGCCGCGCGAGACGGCATGGCGGATGGCGGCCACGGAGGCGCTGTCATCCTGCGCGCCCCAGCCCACCGCCCAGTCCGGCCCGCCAATGGCCCAGGCGCCGAAGCCGACACGGGTGATGGCCATGTCGGTGCGGCCGAAGGGTCGGGTGGGAAAAGGCGTCTGCATTGCGCTCATCGGATCGTCCTTGCGTGGTTGCAGGGCTTGCCTGCCTTCGCTTGGCATTCAGCGGGGCGAAGATAGGAAGGCGGGCTGCCAATCGGGAGACTTCGCTGGCCGATCCGGTGCACTTTTGTGTCAACGCTCTTGCCAGCGCCGCAGAAACGCGAGCAAATCCCGGCCGGCATCTTGGCGCACCGGCGGCATACCGCACGTGACCGGCGGCACTTCCGGCGCGCCCAACGTTCTCAGGAGAGCGAAAGCATGGATCTGGGTCTCACAGGCAAGACCGCCGTCGTCATGGGCGCCAGCCGCGGCCTTGGCGCGGCGAGCGCGCGCACGCTGGCGCTGGAAGGCGCGCATGTGATCGCCGCCGCCCGCACGGTGGCGGACATCGAAAAGTGGCGCGCGGCCCTGCCGGCGGACGTTCAGGGACGGGTGGAAGCCATCCACCTTGACGGCGCCGACCTCGCCTCCATCGACGCGCTGGCCGACCACGTGCTGGCCAAGGGCGGCACGGATATTCTGGTGGGCAACACCGGCGGCCCGCCCCCCGGCGTCGCGGCCGAGATCACCCGCGACCAGTGGATCGCCAATTTCGCGCCCATGGCCGCGAACCTGTTCCATTTCGCCGGCCGCCTGCTGCCGAAGATGCGCGAGAAGGGCTGGGGCCGCATCGTCACCATCGCCTCCTCGGGCGTGGAGCAGCCGATCCCCAACCTCGCCCTGTCCAACGGCATCCGCGCGGCGGTGCTCGGATGGTCGAAGACGCTGGCGAGCGAAGTGGCGAAGGATGGCGTGACGGTGAACATCGTGATGCCCGGCCGCATCCTCACCGAGCGCATCGGCCAGCTCGATACGGCCAATGCCGCGAAGCAGGGCAAGACCCGCGAGGAAATCGAAGCCGCCTCCAAGGCGCAGATCCCGGTGGGCCGCTATGGCGACCCGCAGGAATTCGCGGACATGGTCGCCTTCCTGTGCTCGGCCCGCGCGGCCTACGTCACGGGCAGCAAGATCCGCGTGGACGGCGGCCTGCTGCGCAACGTCTGATCCGGCGTCACCCGACGCCCTGGGCGTTCCCGGCTAGGGCCGGGGGCGCCTCAGTGAACGCCGGCAAGCACCCAGACGAGACCCAGCGCACACACCGCGCCGAAGATCACCCCGACCACGATGCACATGGGGAGCGCAGCCGCGCTCTCCTTCCTCAACATCGACATCTCGCCGCCCCTTCACTCCTCTCGCCCCGTCCGATTGCAACCGGGGCCGTGACATTCGGGCAAGGCGTGCAGCCGGCGAATCCCTGCTGCGAGCGCTCGCCCTTGGGTCATCATACTCTCACGGATATATGGCGCGAACGCGCCCGTCATTGATTTCCCGCAGAACTTCCGATTGCTTTGCCCCTGGACCACCCGCATGGGGTGGGCGTGCGCAGCCATCCAGATCGAGACCATGACCGACAGCGCCAAAACCTCCCCCGATTCCCTGCCGTGCATTGCGGTTCTGGCCACGGGAGGCACCATTGCGGGCGCCGCCGATCCCCGCTCGGACGGCGGCTACAATGCCGGCGCCCTCTCCGCGGAAACGCTGCTCTCCGCCGTCCCCGGCATGGACCGGCAGGCGCGGATCGCGGCGGAGCAGGTGGCGGCCATCGGCAGCCAGGACATGAACGCGGCGGTCTGGCAGGCATTGGTGGCCCGAATCACCACCCTTCAGGCGCAGGCGGACGTGGCCGGCATCGTCATCACCCATGGCACCGACACCATGGAGGAGACGGCGCTGCTGCTGGACCTCGCCACGCAGGGCGAAAAGCCGGTGGTGATGGTCGGCGCCATGCGCCCGGCGACCGCCATCGGCGGCGAGGGCCCGCGCAATCTTCAGGCCGCCCTTCAGGTGGCGCTCTCCCCGCAGGCGCGGGGACGCGGTGTGCTCGTGGTGCTGAACGACACCATCCATGGCGCCCGCGATGTCACCAAGACCAGCACCACCGCCGTCGAGACCTTCCGCTCGCTGAACACCGGCCCCGCGGGCGCGGCCATCTTCGACAGCGTGACCTTCTTCCGTCCCCCCGAAGGCCGGCTCCATCTGCCTTTGCCCTCGGGCGCCCTGCCCCGGGTGGAGATCGTCTATGCCTATGCGGGCGCGGACGGACGGCCCGTGGAGGCCGCCGTCGCGGCGGGGGCGCAAGGCCTTGTTCTCGCGGGCGTGGGCGACGGGAATGCGCCGGCCGCGATGATGGAAGCGCTGGCGGCGGCCGCGCGGGCGGGGGTCGCGATCGTCCGCGCCAGCCGCACCGCCTCCGGCCCGGTGGTGCGCAACATCGAGGTGGATGACGACCGCCTCGGCTTTGTCGCCTCGGGCTACCATGCGCCGGCCAAGGCGCGGGTGTTGCTGCAATTGCTGCTGGCGAACGGGCACCGGGACGTGACTGTGCTGCAAGCGGTCTTCCGCAACCACGCTTTGCCTGGCTGAGGTGCGGTCAGGCGCCAGACGCTATCGCGGCAGGCCGGAGTAATAGACGACAAGCGCCTCGATTTCCGGCTCTGTGAGCGCGCGGCTCATGAAGCGCATGTCCTGATGGCGGCGTGTGCCTTTGCGGAACGCAATGAGCTGGTTCCACAGGTAGCGGTCGTGCTGGCCGGCGAGGTGCGGCACTTCCACGTCGCGGGCATGACCATCAACGCCGTGACAGGGCGCGCACTGGCTCACGAGGGCATTGAGTTCATCCGGCCCGATCGTCTGGGCTCTGGCCGAGCCGCCCATCAGGACGGCCATGCCCATGGCCAGCAAGCCTCGCCCCATCCCGTATCGAACGCCTGCCATCGCACCCCTCCCCGCTCCGGCGCCAAAGGCACCGGAGCCAAGAGGTAAGGCCGCGACGGACGGGCGGCAATCCGGGCTTTACCTTAAGGGGGGCTCAGGCGGCCTTCGTGGTGGTGTCCAGCGACAGCACGGATTCGAAACCCTCGAATTCCGGCGGGCCGATGTAGTTCACCTTGTTGGTACCGGCGTCCTTGTGCGCAGCGCGGAAGGCTTCGGACTTGGTCCAGCCCTCGAAATCCGCCTTGCTCGCCCAGTGGGTGTGAGAGGCGTAGAGGGTGTAGTCCTCCTTCTGCGGCCCCTTCAGCAGGTTGAAGGCGACGAAGCCCGGCACGGTGTGCAGATAGCTGTCGCGCTCGCGCCACACGCGCTCGAACTCGGCTTCGGACCCGTTCTTCACCTTGAAGCGGTTCATCGCGATGAACATGGAATGCTCCTTCCCGTCTCGAAAGTCCTGGCCCGCCCCGGTCACGGCGCGAACGATAAACTGATCCCATCATAGACCGGAAGCCGCGTCCTGTCGGAGCGGCCCCGTCCCTGGAGGCGCGGCGGATGCGCCCGCCCCGCCACGCACAGGCGCGCTCAACGGCGCCTACTTGGTGAGGGCCGCCGGCTTGCTGGACGCCACCTCGCCGCCGCCGAAACGGATGGTCACCGCCCCGCGCACGGTGAGGCCGGCGCTCGGCAGGAACTGCTGGTACTGCGTGTACTGCTCGTTCAGCAGGTTCTCCGCGCTCAGCGACATGCGCACATTTTCACTCGGCTGATAGCCGAGATAGACGTTCACGAGATTGAAGCTGGAGGTGGGCGCATAAACCGAGTTTGTGGGCAGGTCCGCCGCCGTCACCGCCGCCACCCACTGCCAGCGCAGCGAGAGGCTCAGCGTCTGGTCCGGCGAGCGCAGGCCGATGGTGGTCGCCACATTGTCCGGCTGGATGCTGGAGAGCGGCTGGTTGTCGCTCGTGTCCTTGCCCTCGCTCACGGTCGCCGAGATCCCCGCGAACCACAGGCGGGCGTCATACATGCTCTCCAGCTCGAAGCCCTGCAGGCGGGCGGAGGCGATGTTCTGGTACTGCGCATAGGCCGTGGTGCCGAAGCGGGTGCGGCCGAACTGCACGAGCTCGATGAAGTCGCTCACGTCGTTGCGATAGACGTCCGCCTTGAGGCGCAGCTTGTCGCCCTTGGTGAGCAGGTCGTCGAACTTCAGGTTGACGCCGATTTCCTTGTTCTTGCCCACCTCCGGCTGGAGATTTGCATTGGGCAGGAAGCAGAAGGTGCCGATGCTGCCATCCGGGCAGGTGACGATGGGCATGGCCGGGGGATGGGCACCTGCCACCAATGTCTCGGTCACTGCGGGCGCGCGATAGCCCTCCGCGTACGTGCCATAGACGGTGAACCAGGGCAGCGGCGTGAGGCCGATGGTAAGCTTGGGCGAGAAGCGGTCGCCGCTGTTGGAGACGCCGTTGCCGTTCAGCGTGTAGCTGTCGTAACGCACCGCCCCGATAGCCTCGAGCCAGGTGGAATAGTTCGCCTGCCACTGCACGAAGGCACCACCGACGCCGCGCGTGCCCGAGGGATTGTAACCGTCGCCGAAACCGTAGCGGTCAATGTTGCTCACGTCGTCATGGAAATAGTCGCCGCCGACCGTAACGGCATTGCGCACCGGCCCGAGGGCGAAGCGCGTGGTGTTGTTGGCGTCGAAGCCCACCGTATCGATGGTGAAGCTGCGCGGATTGCCGACGTTTCCGGTCACCGTGCTGTTGGTGCCGGCGACCTTCACCTGATCCTGCTGCACCTGGTTCCAGTAAACGGTGCTGCGCCAGTCGAACAGGTTGTTGTCCGGGTTCGAGTAATTGTAGCTGGCGCTCACCGTCCGGTTGGTGATGTCGGTGCCGTACTGGCTGGTGGTGGGCGTGGTGATCACGCTCGCCGAGCTGGTGGTGTAGGAGCTGTCGTAATTCAGCGCCGACAGCTTGATCTCGTGGAAATCCGCCGGGCGGATGGTGGCCTTGGCGATGCCGGTCCAGGTGGTGTTGGCGGTGCCGGGCACCTCATTGCCGTTGCCGTCGGAATAGTTGCCCTGGTCGCGATAGGTGCCGCCCCAGAACAGGTCGATGTTGGGACCGACGCGCGCCGCGCCGAAGGCCGAGCCGAAGCCCATGGGCCCGTTGGAGCCCATTTCGCCGGTGCCTTCCACACCCCAGGTCTGGCCGGGCTTCAGGATGTCGTTGGCATCCTTGGTGCGCATGGTGACGACACCGCCGATGGCGCCCGAACCGTAGATGTTGGACACGGGACCACGGATCACGTCCACGCCCGCCAACAACCCCGGCTCGACGAAGAAGGAGCCGGCGGAATTGGCATGGCCGAGCTGGGTGAAGTTCTGCCGCGCGCCGTCCACGATCACCGCCACGCGGCCGAAATCCTGAAGGCCGCGGATGTTCACGGATGTCTGGGTGCTGTTGCCGTTCTGGATGGCGGTCACGCCCGGCATGCCCCAGAAGACATCCGCCGTGCGGTCCGGCAGGTACTCCTGAAGCTGATCGAGCCGAACCGTGCTCACACCCGCCAGCGCGTTGATGGTGGAGATGGGCGTGTAAGTGGCCACCACGGTGATGGCATCAAGGGCGATCTCCCCGCCCGGCCCTGTGGTCATGGCCGGCTGGGACGAGGCGGGCCAGGATGCGGAGGACGATCCGGCCGGCGCCGTGGTGGCGGACTGCGCCGCCGCGGGTCCCGCCCAGGCGAGGCCTCCGGCGACCAGCGCAGCGCCGGCGACACTGGAAAGCCCCCGCGCGGCGGCGCGGCGGAACGGCCCCGATCCCTTCCGGCAGAGCGATACGGCGGAAACCGAACGCGCAGACGCGCGCGCTGTCAGGCGACCCATACACCATCTCCTGAAATGTCGAGCTGGCTACCACCCGGAACCGGGCTTGGCGGGCATGACCGACGCGCGCGGACCGCACGCAACTGATTCTCTGATTACTTGCAACAAACACCGATCCCTTAGAGACGGCGCCCGACAGGTCACAGGCCTGAGCCCGCGCCTTGAGAATACGGTGAACGAACGCCCGGCAGGCCCATGTCGATCACATTCTCATCAGATCCCGGGCCGACCGGATGGAACCCTTCCGGCCGCTTCACCAGGCTCTGACACGAAAGGGAGAAACGGCACTTTTCCGCCATGCAATCATGCAAGCGGAGCGCGCCCCCCGACCGACGCGGACCATGCCACGGCCACGAACAGGCTTTGGGTAGCGCCCGCATGACCGAGGGTCAAGTTGATTACCTCTAAACTAGAGCGGATGACAAAATAATCGATCCAACGTAACAGTATGCAACGTGGCGGGCGCAGTTAAGTTGGAAGAATTCGAAATGCAGAAACGGCACTCTCATTTCAGCTCATTGCTGTGCGGCATGTCCGCGAATGCGCGCGCCCTCGCCGGCACCCTCGCCGCGAGTGCCCTCTGCGCTCTGCTCGCCGTCACGCCCGCCGCCGCCCATCACGTGACCGACGCCAGTGGCCGCCGGGTGGAGGTGCGCGATACCGCCCATATCGTCTCCATCGGCAGCGCGGTGACCGAAATCCTCTTCGCCCTCGGCGTCGGCGAGCGGGTGGTGGCAGTGGACCAGACCAGCGTCTATCCGGAGGCCGCGCGCAAGCTCCCCAACGTGGGCTACATGCGCGCCCTTTCGCCCGAGGGCGTCCTGTCGAAGACGCCGAGCGTCATCATTGCCAGCGAAGGGTCCGGCCCCCGCGAGGCCATAGAGGTGCTGTCCCACTCCTCCGTCCCCGTGGTACTCATTCCCGATGGCCATTCGCCGGATGCGATCGTGCGCAAGATCGAGATGGTGGCCGATGCGGTCGGCATTCCGGAGAAAGGGCAGGAGCTCGCCAATGCGGTGCGCTCCGATTTTCGCCAGCTCGCCCATGAGATCGCCACGCTGAAGCATCACCCCCGCGCGGTCTTCGTGCTCTCCACCGCAGGCGGCGCCCCCATCGTGGGCGGTGCCGGAACCAGCGCGGACGCCATGTTCCATCTCGCCGGCCTCGAGAATGCGGTGGCGGGCGTGAAGGGGTACAAGCCGGCGAGCGAGGAAGTCCTCCTCACCGCCCAGCCGGACGTGATCGTGGTCATGAGCGGCGGCGGCCAGCCCCTGCCGCCGGAGACGATCTTCGCCATTCCCGCCTTCCGGAATTCCCCGGCGGCGAAGCACAAGCGGCTCATCACCCTGCCGGGCTCCTATCTGCTCGGCTTCGGCCCGCGCACGCCGGAAGCCGCGCTCGACCTCGCGCTGGCCGCCCGCGCCAATGCCAAGCTCGCACCGCTGCCGGTCCATTCCTGGTCCAGCGAGCCCAACCCGTGAGCCTCGCGGCGCTGAAGGCCACCGCCCACGCGCATCCGAGGCGGCTGCGGCCGGCGGCGCCCGCCGGCCTCGTGGCCTGCGCGCTCCTTGCCGCCCTCGCCTTCCTCGCGGCTCTGGCGGTCGGCGCCGTGAGCATCAGCCCCGGCCGGGTGCTGGAGATCCTCGCGGGTGCCTTCTCCACGCCTGCGGACGAGGCGGGCGCCGCCATGCGCGAGCGCATCGTCGTGCTGGATATCCGCCTGCCCCGCGCCGTCCTCGGCCTTCTCACCGGGGCCGGCACGGCCATGGCCGGGGCGGTGATGCAGGGCGTGTTCCGCAATCCGCTGGCCGATCCCGGCCTCGTGGGCGTCGCCCCCGGCGCGGCGCTGGCGGCGGTGTCCTTCTTCGTCCTCGGCGCCCCGCTCGTGGCCCTTCTGCCACCGCTGGCGCAGACGTTGGCCCTGCCGCTCTGCGCCTTTGCCGGCAGTCTGATCACCACGCTCCTCATCGCCCGCCTGTCCATGCGCGAGGGAGCCATGTCGGTGGCGACATTGCTGTTCTCGGGCCTCGCGCTCGGGGCGTTGGCCAGCGCCGGGACGGGCCTTCTGGTCTTCATCTCGAGCGAGCAGCAGTCGCGGGAATTCGTCTTCTGGACCCTCGGGAGCCTCGGCGGCGCCACATGGCCGAAGGTGGCCCTCGTCGCGCCCTTCGTCGGTTTTCTGGTGGTATGCGCGCCCGTCCTGGCGCGCGGGCTCGACGCGCTGGCGCTCGGGGAGGCGGAAGCCTTTCATGTGGGCGTGCCGGTGGAGCGGCTGAAGCGCCTCGCCATCATCGCGGTCGCGGCGGGCGTCGGCGCCTGCGTCGCTGCGGCGGGCGTCATCGGCTTCATCGGGCTCGTGGTGCCGCATCTCGTGCGCATGTGGCTGGGGCCGGGACATCGCGTGCTCCTGCCCGCGTCCGCTTTGCTCGGTGCCGCCGTCCTCATCGCCGCCGACATCTGCGCCCGCATCGCTGTGGCCCCGGCCGAACTGCCGCTGGGCGTCGTCACGGCGCTGGTCGGCGCGCCCTTCTTCCTCTGGCTGCTCCTGCGCCGCCGCATGATCGGGTGACGCCGTGGATCCGACCCAAGCGTATCAGGCCGAAGCCGCCAGCCTTGTCCGTCAGGGGCGCGCCCTCGTGCGTGACGTCTCTCTCAGCCTCATGCCCGGCACCGTCACCGTCATCGTCGGCCCAAACGGCGCGGGCAAGTCGAGCCTGCTCAAGCTGCTGGCCGGCGAGGTGAAGCCCAGTTCCGGGCGCGTGACACTCGACGGCGCCGACATCCGCACGCTCAGCCCTGCCGCCCTCGCCCGACGACGGGCCGTGCTGCCCCAGTCGAGCGAGGTCGCCTTTCCCTTCCGCGTCGAGGAAGTGGTGGCCATCGGCCTTCTCGGAGATCAGCCGTCTGCGCGGGCGCGCGTGGAGCGCGTGCTGGAGCAGGTGGACCTGCCGGGCTTTGCGGCGCGCACCTATGACAGCCTCTCCGGCGGGGAGCGCCAGCGGGTGCAACTCGCGCGTGCTCTCGCGCAGCTGGAGGTGATGCCCCCCGACCAGCCCGGCTATCTGCTGCTGGACGAGCCCACCGCGAGCCTCGATCTCGCCCATCAGCTGCTGGTGCTGCGGCACGCCCGCCGGCATGCGGAACAGGGTGGCGCGGTCCTCGCCATCCTGCATGATCTCAATCTCGCGGCCATGGCGGCGGATCGGCTCGTGGTGCTGGTGCAGGGCGCCATCGTCGCCGAGGGGCCGCCGGCCGAAATCATGACCGACGCCATCATCGGCGCGAGCTTCGGCGTGGCCGCACGGGTCAATGCGGTGCCGGACGGCCCCTTCCTGCTGCCGCAGACCGTCGCCGCCGCCTGATCAGACGACGACCCGCGCGTCCAGATTCAGAACCGCACGGGCAAGGCTGTAGGGCGCCAGCATCGACGTCTTCGGATTGTCCGGCAGCGGGCGGCCTTCCATCGTCACCGACATGCGCCCGAAGGCGCCCTCCGCCTCGATCGTGTGGCGATTTCCCGTCACCGCCGGATCGGCCATGAGCGTCACCTGCGTCTCGTCAAAGCCGAGCCCCGCCAGCGCAATGGCCGCCACCACATTGGCATTCTGCGGGAAGGCGAGGGCCGCCTCCCGTGCGGTGCCGGTGAAGACCGCGGCGGCCGCGGTGAGTGCCGACAGATCGGCCACCCGCTCGGCGGGCGTGCCGAGCCACGCGGCCGGGGGCTTGCGCGAGACATAGCGCACCGACGAAAGGCCGGCCCGCCGGGCAGCAGCCAGCGCATCGAGGCCGCCCACGGCGCCCGCTGGAATCACTAGCCGCCCGCCGCAAGCCGAGGCCGCGCGCAGGCGGGTCTCCAGCTCCGGATCGGCCAGCGCGCCCACGGCCGCGACCACGAGATCCCGACCCGCAGCGAGGATGCCGGGCCCATGGGCCTGGAGCGCCCCATGCCCCGCGCATTCCGCCACCACGGTCACGCCGCTGGCGAGGAAATCGCCCAAGGTCTCGGCCACCGCAACATCGGCCGGCAGAGCCGCCCGTACCCGTTCTGCGCCGCCGGGCCGGACCAGAACCGCGCCAAGCGCCGCGCCTTCCTGCGCCAACACGCCGCGGAGCGCGCCCGCCATGGCGCCATGACCCACGATGCCGATCTTCATGCCCAACGCCTCCGCCGCTCCGGCGCAATATCACCCAGACAAGATCGCAGGCAGAAACCCCAGGTTGCCAAACGTGCAGCGCAAACCATAGTTGCGATTCGTGGATGCATTAAATCTTTGCTTGCAATGCTTGATTTGGGTCAACGCCCGTTGTGTTCGGCGTCTCTAGTGTTGCGACCAAGGGGGATTTTGGGAGGGCGGAATCCAATGTTGGAACATGGCACGACAGCAAAGAGAAGCGATCTGGCGCGGGAAGCGGCTCTGGCGGCGGCGGTGCGGCGCTTCTCGCAGCAGAGCTATGATCAGGTGGGCCTGAGGCAGGTGGCTGCGGACGCCAGTCTCGACGTCGCCCGCGTCCACCGGCTGTTCGGCTCCAAGGAAGCGCTGTTCGCGGCCTGTGTGCGGCGGGCCTTCGGCGGCTGGAACTGGACGTCCACCGACGGACGCAGCCTCGCCCAGGAGATCGCGCAGGACCTTCTGGTGGAGCGGGAGGCCCCCGAGGGTGATCCGCTGCAGATGCTCGTGCGCTCGGTCTCCGATCCGCACGCAGGCCCCATCCTGCGCGCCTGGTGCGAAGAGAGCTTCCTCGAGCCCGTCGCCCGCATCCTGCGATCGGGCGGCCGCCCGGTCTCGGAGGCGGAAGTGGCCGAGCGCGTGGCGCTGGTCGCGGCCTGCTGCTTCGGCATCGCCGTCATGCGCAAGGTCATGGCCGTGCCCGCTCTCGCCAAGGCCGATGCAAGTGCGCTGTCCCGGCGCATCGAACACCTCCTCAGTTGCCCCCTTGTCATCGAGGAGGCGCCACACTCCAGTCCAGAGATACTTGAGCCAGCTTCATGACGCGACGCATCGGGCTTCTCGTTTTCCTCGCCATCGTCATCCTGGCGGCCGGCGGCGGATACTATGTGTACCAGCACCGCCAGACCCTGCCCGCCGGCATCCTCGCCGCCAACGGGCGCATCGAGGCAACCGAAGTGGACGTGGCGGCGAAATATGCCGGCCGCGTCGCGGACGTACTCGTGGAGGAAGGGGACTTCGTGCGCCAGGGCCAGGTGCTCGCGCGCATGGATGTGCAGGAAACGGAAGCCTCGCTGCGGAGCGCACAGGCACAGGCCGAACAGGCCCAGCGCTCCTATGAGCAGGCCAAGCACGTGGTGGAGCAGCGGCGCGGCGAACTCGATCTCGCGGTCAAGGAGCTGGAGCGCGACGAGACGCTGCTCACCAAGGGCTTTGCCACCCAGCAGAAGGTGGACCAGCAGCGCACCGCCAAGGTCACGTCGGAAGCCGCGTTGAATGCGGCCCTGAGTGCCGTGGCCGCCTACGAGGCGGCCATCCGCTCGGCCAAGGCGGAGGTGGACCGCCTGACCCGTCAGGTGGTGGACGGCACGCTCACCGCGCCGCGGTCGGGGCGCGTGCTCTACCGCCTCGCCGAGCCCGGCGAGGTGCTGGCGGCCGGCGGCAAGGTGCTGACCCTGCTCGACCTGTCCGACGTGTATATGACCGTCTTCCTGCCCGCAGCCGCGGCCGGCAAGGTGGGGCTCGGCGCCGACGCCCGCCTGCTGCTGGAGCCGATCCCGGATCTCGCCATCCCCGCGAAGGTGTCCTTCATCTCGGCCCGCGCCCAGTTCACGCCCAAGCAGGTGGAAACCCAGAGCGAACGGGACCGGATGATGTTCCGCACCAAGGTGCGCATCCCCACCGAGCTGGTGCAGAAATACATGGAACAGGCGAAGACCGGCGTCACCGGCGTCGCCTATGTGCGGATCGACCCCAACACGCCCTGGCCGAGCTGGCTGGAATCCGACCTGACCCGGACCGCGCCATGATCGCGCAAGCCCCGGCGGCAACCGGCGGCTTCCGCGTCGCCGGCGTCGTGCACCGCTATGGCCCGGTGACCGCCGTCAACGACGTGACGCTGGCGCTGGCGGGCGGCGGGGCCATGGCGCTGGTGGGGCCGGACGGGGTGGGCAAGTCCACCCTCCTCGCCCTCATCGCCGGGGCCAAGCGCATCCAGACGGGACAGGTGGAGGCGCTGGGCGCGGATTTCGCCTCCCGTCGCGCCCGCGAGGCGGTGCAGCCGCGCATCGCCTTCATGCCGCAGGGGCTCGGCAAGAATCTCTATCCCGGCCTGACGGTGCGCGAGAACATCGCCTTCTTCGCCCGCCTCTTCGGGGCCGACGCCAAGGCGGCCGAGGCCCGCATGGCGCCGCTGCTGGAAGCCGTCGGCCTTGCCCCCTTTGCCGACCGCCTGATGCGCAAGCTCTCCGGCGGCATGAAGCAGAAGCTCGGCCTGTGCTGCGCGCTCGTGCACGAGCCCGATCTGCTGCTGCTCGACGAGCCCACCACGGGCGTCGATCCCCTCTCTCGCCGCCAGTTCTGGGAACTGGTGGACGCCATCCGCGCCGACCGGCCGAACCTCGCCTTGCTGGTCGCCACCGCCGACATGGAGGAAGCCGCCCGCTTCCCGCGCGTGGTGATGATGAACGATGGCAAGATCCTCGCGGACGGCACCCCGGCTGAGCTCCTCGCCCGCACCGGGGAAGGCGACCTCGAGCGCGCCTTCATCGCCTTGCTGCCGCCCGAGGCGCGGGGCAGCGACATCGCGCCCGGGGCCCGTGCGGCGATCCCGGATGATGCCCCCGTCGCCATCGAATCGAGGGGCCTCACCCGCCGTTTCGGAGACTTCGTGGCGGTGGATGCGGTCAATTTCACCATCCGCAAGGGCGAGATCTTCGGCTTCCTCGGCTCCAACGGCTGCGGCAAGTCCACCACCATGAAGATGCTCACCGGCCTCCTGCCCGCCTCAAGCGGCGAGGCGCTGCTGTTCGGCAAGCCGGTGGGGGCCAACGACATGGAGACCCGGCGCCGCGTCGGCTACATGTCCCAGAGCTTCTCGCTCTATGGCGACCTCACGGTGCGGCAGAACCTCGACCTGCACGCCCGTCTGTTCGCCCTGCCTGAGGAAGCGGGCAAGGCGCGCATCGCAGAACTCGCGCGCGACTACGACCTCGTAGACGTGCTGGACACGCTCGCCGACAGCCTGCCGCTCGGTGTGCGGCAGCGCCTGTCACTCGCGGTCGCGGTGCTGCACCGGCCGGAAGTTCTGATCCTCGACGAGCCGACCTCCGGCGTCGATCCCGTGGCTCGCGACGGCTTCTGGGCGCATCTGCTGCGCCTCTCCCGCGAGGATGGCGTCACCATCTTCATCTCCACCCATTTCATGGGCGAGGCGAGCCGCTGCGACCGCATCTCCTTCATGCATGCGGGCCGCGTCATCGCCACCGGCACGCCGGCGCAGTTGCAGGAAGACAAGCACGCCGCGAGCCTTGAAGAGGCCTTCGTCGCCTATATGGAGGCGGGGGGACGCAGCGCCGGCGGCCCGCCGCGCCTGCCGCCCTCCCCGGCCGAGAATGGCCGGCGCAAGCTGTTCTCCCTGCGCCGCATGCGGGCCTATTCCGGCCGCGAGGCGGTGGAGCTGAGCCGCGATCCCGTGCGCCTCACCTTCGCGCTGCTGGGCACGGCGCTGCTGATGCTCATCTTCGGCTATGGCATCACGCTCGACGTGGACCATGTGCGCTTCGCCGTGCTCGACCGCGACCAGACTCCGGAAAGCCGGCTCTATGCCGACACCTTCGCCCACTCCTCCTATTTCGACGTTGAGGCGCCCCTCGCCTCGCCGGCGGAACTGGAGCGGCGGCTGCAATCCAACGACATCGCCTTCGCCATCGAGATCCCGCCCCAGTTCGGCGCCGACCTGCGCACGGGGCGGCAGACCGAAGTGCTGGTGACCGTTGATGGCGCCATGCCGTTCCGCGCCGAGACCATACAGGGCTATGTGGAAGGCGCGCACACGCAGTTCCTCACCGAGATGGCCGCGGCCGCGGGCAAGACCGTCACGACCGGCGCCAGCCTCGCCATGCGCTATCGCTACAACCAGTCCTTCCGCAGCATCGATGCCATGGTGCCGGCGGTGATCGCGCTGATGCTGGTCTTCATTCCCTCCGTGCTGACCGCGCTCGGCGTGGTGACGGAGAAGGAGCTGGGATCGATCACCAATCTCTATGTGACGCCGGTCACCAAGCTGGAATTCCTGCTGGGCAAGCAGCTGCCCTATGTGGCGCTTGGTTGCTTCAATTATCTGGTCATGGTGGGCATGGCGCTCGTCATCTTCGGCGTGCCGCTGAAGGGGAGCTTCCTCGGCCTCTCGCTGGCGGCGGTGGGCTATGTGCTCGGCACGACCGCCATCGGCCTCGTCTCCTCCACCCTCACGCGCACGCAGGTGGCCGCCCTCTTCGCCACCACGCTCGCGACCATGATGCCGGCCACCCAGTTCTCCGGCATGCTCCAGCCGGTGGCGACGCTGGAGGGCGGCGCGCGGGTGATCGGCACCCTCTTCCCCACCAGCTATTTCCTGCGGGCGAGCGTTGGCGCCTTCACCAAGGGGCTCGACTTCGGGGCGCTGCTGCCCTTCGCCATCGTCTGCTTCGCCTTCTGGCCGGCGCTGCTGCTCATCGCCCATACGCTCCTCAGGAAGCAGGAGACATGAGATGAACTTCAGCGCCCTCTCTGCCCTGATCCGCAAGGAACTCATCAGCCTCTGGCGCGACCGGGGGATGCTGATCCTGGTGCTCTATGCCTTCACCGCCGCCATCTACATGCAGGCGAACGGCATGAAGCACGACCTCAACCGCGCCACCGTGGGCGTGGTGGACGAGGACAATTCCACGCTGTCCCACGCCATCATCGACGCCCTGATGCCGCCCCGCTTCCAGACGCCCGTCGCGCTGGCGCCGCAGGACGTGGACTGGCTGATGGACAGCGCACGCTACACTTTCGTGCTGAACTTCCCGCCCAAGTTCCAGTCGGACGTGCTGGCGGGGCGTTCCCCGTCGGTGCAACTGCTCATCGATGCCACGGCGCTGATGCAGGCCGGGCTCGGTGCCAATTACATCTCGGAGATCTTCCAGCAGGAGGTGAACCGCTTCCTCCAGCGGGAAGGCAATGGCGCCCAGACACCGGTGGAACTGCACATCCGCGCCGCCTTCAACCAGACGCTGGAATCCTCCTGGTTCACCGGCACCATGGGCCTCATCAACAACATCACCATGCTCTCGGTGCTGCTGGCGGGCGCAGCGCTCATCCGCGAGCGTGAACACGGCACGCTGGAGCATGTGCTGGTGCTGCCGGTGCGCCCGGTCGAGATCATGATGGCCAAGATCATCGCCAATGGCGCGGTGATCCTGCTGGTGACCGCGCTTTCCATCCTCGGGGTACTGCAAGGGGTGATGGGCATGGCCATCGCCGGCTCCATCCCGCTGTTCCTGCTGGGCGTCGCCTTCTATCTCTTCTTCTCGGCCTCGTTCGGCATCTTCCTGGGCACGGTGTCCGGCTCGATGCCGCAGCTCGGCCTGCTGTTCATCCTCACCATCCTGCCCATGAACCTGCTCTCGGGTGGCTTCACGCCATTGGAGAGCATGCCGCAATGGATGCAGTGGGCGACACAGCTCTCGCCCTCCACCCATTTCGTCGCCTTTGCGCAGGCGATCCTCTACCGGGGCGCGGGTTTCGAGGTGGTGTGGCCGCGCTTCCTCGCCGTGCTCGCCATCGGCGGCCTGTTCTTCGCCTTCAGCCTCGCCCGCTTCCGCAGCTTCATGGCCTCGCAGCAATAGGCCGGCAGCGCCCCCTCAGCCGAAGCGGCGGCGGGCTTCCAGCGCGAGGCCCGTGCCCACCGAGCCGAAGGTGTCGCCATCCACCACGCGGGCGTTCGGCACCGCCGCGAGGATGGCGGAGCGCACATGGGCGAGGCGGGTGGAGCCGCCGGTGAGGAAGACCGCATCGATCTGATCGGCCGTGAGCCCCGCCTGTTCCAGGCACACCCCGACGCGACGGGCCACCCGCTCGGCGAGCGTTGCGGTGTGGGTCTCAAGGCCACCGCGGTCGAGTTCGGCGATCAGGCCGGACTCCACCTCTTTGAGATCGAGCCGGGCCTCACCCTCCTCCGCCAGCGCGATCTTGGCGCCCTCGGTGGCGATGGCGAGCGTGTGGCCGCGCTGGTCCTCGATCACCTTCAGGAGGCGATCCAGCAGCGCCGGATGGGCGGCATCGCGCTTCACTTCGACAATCTCCCGCACGGTCTTCGGCGTGTAGAGCCGGTTGATGGCCGACCATGTAGCGAGGTCGAAATAATAGGCGCTCGGCACATCGCGGCCCGGCTGCTTCATGGGGCTGCGATAGCCGAGCAGGGGCATGACGATGCTGAGCGAGAGCTGGCGGTCGAAATCCGTGCCGCCGATGCGCACGCCGTCATTGGCGAGAATGTCGTCCACCCGGTCCGGCTTCGTCCGCCGTTCAGGGGCAAGGCGCACGATGGAGAAGTCCGACGTGCCGCCGCCGATATCCGCGATCAGCGCCAGTTCCTCGTGTGTCACCTGCTGCTCGTAATCGAGCGCGGCGGCAATGGGCTCGTACTGGAAGGAGACCTCCGAGAAGCCGATGCTGTGCGCGACCTCCTCCAGCGCGTCCTGCGCCTTCGCATTGCCCGCCGCATCGTCGTCCACGAAGAAGACCGGGCGCCCCATCACCACCTTGTCGAGCCTGACGCCCCGATCGGCCTCCGCGCGGGCCTTCACGGTGGCGATGAACTCGCCGATCACGGCGCGGAACGGGATGCGCCGCCGGCCGACAGCCGTCGTCTCGTCGAGGAGCGCCGTTCCGAGCACGGATTTCAGCGCCCGCATGAGGCGGCCATCCTCGCCTTCCACATAGGCGCGCACGGCGGCGCGGCCGATGCGCGGATGGCCGGCCCGGTCATAGAAGACCGCGCTCGGCACGGTGTCGCGCCCGTCCTCCAGTGCCGCGAGCACGGCGCCGTGGCCGTCGGGCAGGCCGAGCGTGGTGTTGGATGTGCCGAAATCGAGGCCGCAGGCCGCCATGGGGGATCTCCGAGGGGCGGGCTTGGTACGCGCTCGCCGCCGCGGGATCAAGGCCATTCGTTATTGCGGTAAGGCCGTCATCGGGCCTTCATAGGGACGTCATGGCCGCGTCACGCATTCCTCGCAAGCAACGAACGAGGCTGGCGCGGCCAGCAGAGGGAGGCGGACATGGGCATTCACGGAACCGTATGGAGCAAAGCGACGCGCATGCTGGCGGCAAGCCTCGCCGGCGTGATGCTGGGCGGCGCGGGCGCGCAGGCGGCAACAGAAATCCAGTGGTGGCACGCAATGTCCGGCCCGCTCGGCGAGAAGCTCGAGAAGATCGCCAGCGACTTCAACGCCTCCCAGAGCGAATACAAGATCGTTCCGGTGTTCAAGGGCTCCTATCCCGAGGCCATGACGGGGGCGATCGCCGCCTTCCGCGCCAAGCAGAACCCGGCGCTGGTCCAGGTGTTCGAGGTGGGCACCGCCACCATGATGGCCGCCAAGGGCGCCGTCTATCCGGTCTACAAGCTCATGGCCGAGCAGAACGAGCCGTTCGACACCAAGACCTATCTGCCGGCGGTGACGGGCTATTATTCGGACACGCAGGGCAACATGCTGTCCTTCCCGTTCAATTCCTCCACCACGATCCTTTATTACAACAAGGACCTCTTCAAGAAGGCCGGCCTCGACCCCAACACGCCGCCCAAGACCTGGCCGGAACTGGAAGAAATGGCCAAGAAACTCCAGGCCTCCGGCACCGCCTGCGGCTTCACCACCCAGTGGCCCTCCTGGGTGAATGTGGAGAACCTGTCCGCCTGGCATAACGTCGCCATCGGCACCAAGCAGAACGGCATGGGCGGGCTCGACACCCAGCTCACCATCTCCAACCCGCTGGTGCAGAGCCACTGGGAGAAGCTCGCCGAGTGGCAGAAGACGAAGATCTTCGATTACGGCGGCCGGCAGGCGAAGGCCGACCCGAAGTTCTTCTCGGGCGAATGCGGCATGTCCATCGGCTCTTCCGCCGCTCGCGCCGCCATCCTTGCCAATGCCAAGTTCGATCTCGGCTATGGCATGATGCCCTACTGGCCGCAGGTGAAGGGCGCGCCGCAGAATTCCATCATCGGCGGCGCCAGCCTGTGGGTGCTCACCGGCCGTCCGCAGGCCGAGTACAAGGGCCTCGCCAAATTCTTCACCTATCTGTCGAAGCCCGAGGTGCAGGCCTGGTGGCACGAGCAGACCGGTTATCTGCCCATCACCCCGGCCGCCTATGACTTTGCCAAGGCGGAGGGCTTCTATGCGAAGAACCCCGGGGCCGACATCTCCATTCTCCAGATGACGCTGAACCCGCCCACGGAAAACTCCAAGGGCCTGCGCTTCGGCTCCTTCGCCCAGATCCGTGACGTGATCGAAGAGGAGCTGGAGGCGACGCTCGCCGGCCAGAAGAGCGCCAAGGCGGCGCTCGATGCGGCGCAGGAGCGCGGCAACACGCTTCTGCGCGCCTTCGAGAAGGCGAACCAGTAGGTTCTTGGCGCCTAACTCACATGGCCCGGCCGGAGCGTCCGGCCGGGCCCTCCGCTCTCCTGAAAGCTGATCCGAGCCGCCATGCAGGCCAAGCGCGCCACCTTTCCCAACCGGCTGCTGCCCTATCTGCTGCTGGCGCCGCAGCTGGCGGTGACGTTCGTCTTCTTCATCTGGCCCGCGCTGGAAGCGCTCACCGGCTCGGTCTTCACCGAAGACGCCTTCGGCCTCTCCAAGCAGTTCGTGGGCCTTGAGAATTTCGCGGCCCTGTTCCAGGATTCGGCCTATCTGGAGGCGGTGGGCGTCACCTTCCTTTTTTCCGGTGCGGTGGCGACCCTCTCGCTCGGCCTCGGGCTGCTGCTGGCGCTGGCGGCGGAGAAGACCGGCAAGCTCGCCGGCCTCTACCGCACGTTGCTCATCTGGCCCTATGCGGTGGCGCCCGCCGTGGCGGCGGTGATGTTCTGGTTCATGTTCGATCCGA
Organism: Azorhizobium caulinodans ORS 571; assembly: GCF_000010525.1. Classification (GTDB taxonomy): domain Bacteria; phylum Pseudomonadota; class Alphaproteobacteria; order Rhizobiales; family Xanthobacteraceae; genus Azorhizobium; species Azorhizobium caulinodans. The sequence continues at coordinate 4,990,498 of NC_009937.1, forward strand.
GCGTCGGCATCGCCGCGCGGGGCCTGAAGGCCCTCGGCATCACCTGGAACCATTTCCTCGATGGCCGTCAGGCGCTGCTGCTGGTCATCCTCGCCGCCACCTGGAAGCAGGTCAGCTACAATCTCCTGTTCTTCTATGCGGGCCTCAGGGCCATTCCACGCCCGCTGATCGAGGCGGCCGCCATCGACGGGGCGGGGCCGTTCCGCCGCTTCACCGCCATCGTGTTTCCGTTGCTGGCGCCCACCACCTTCTTCCTGCTGGTGGTGAACGTGACGTACGCCTTCTTCGACACCTTCGGCGTGATCCATGCCACCACCGGCGGCGGGCCGGGACGGGCCACCACGACGCTGGTCTACAAGGTGTTCAAGGACGGGTTTGAGGGGCTGGACCTCGGTGCTTCCTCGGCCCAGTCGGTGGTGCTGCTCGCCATCGTGGCGGGCCTCACCGTCATCCAGTTCCGCCATATCGAACGCAAGGTGCACTACTGATGGCCCGCGACGGAATGGTGGAGCGCGATCGCGGGCTGACGGTGGCCGCCCATGCCCTGCTCATTCTCGGCGTCGCCATCATGGTGCTGCCGGTCTATCTCGCCTTCATCGCCTCCACCCATCCGGGCGCCGATTTCCTCTCCGGCCGCATCGGCGTGCTGCCGGGGCCGGATCTTGTGGCCAATTATGCCGGGCTCATCGGCACGGGCGCGGGCCTTCAGGGCTTCCCGCCGGTGGGACCGATGCTCTGGAACAGCCTTGTCATGGCGCTCGGCATCGCCGCCGGCAAGATCGCCATCTCGCTGCTCTCGGCCTTCGCCATCTGCTATTTCCGCTTTCCCTTCCGGGTGACGGCCTTCTGGATCATCTTCATCACCTTGATGCTGCCGGTGGAGGTGCGCATCCTGCCCACCTACAAGGTGGTGGCCGACCTTTCCCTGCTGAACACGCAGGGAGGCCTCATCCTGCCGCTGATCGCCAGCGCCACGGCTACCTTCCTGTTCCGCCAGGTGTTCATGACCATTCCGGACGAGATGACGGAAGCCGCGCGCATGGACGGCGCGGGGCCTCTCGCCTTCTTCTGGCACATCCTCCTGCCGCTCTCGCGCACCAATATCGCGGCGCTGTTCGTCATCCTCTTCATCTATGGCTGGAACCAGTATCTGTGGCCGCTCATGGTGACGACGGACGCCGACCACTACACGATCGTCACCACCATCCAGCGCCTCGTCTCCACCGCCACGCAGGAGGCGCCGGTCTGGCATCTGGTCATGGCCACCGCCATCCTCGCGCTGCTGCCGCCGGTGGCGGTGGTGCTGCTCATGCAGCGCCTCTTCGTCGAAGGGCTGACCGCCACCGAAAAATGAGGCCGGCCATCTGTATGCAAAAGCGCTTATGTGACGCGATTTTGGCTAAAATTTAGACATATGCCCCGCCACTGGGCGGCATTCCGATGCAACGCAATATGCCAACCCTTGATTCTACAGACCTTTTTCGTGGCACGCGGCTTGCTTCATAGGACGACAGAGTTGGTGGCTAGGGTTCCGGCGCCGGAAGGCGTGTCTGGTCCGAGAGCTGCCACCGGTCCGGGAGACATCCGGATCGGGCGCACGGCGGGATAAAAGCCCGGGAGACCTCGGTGGCCAAGGAATTGGTGGCACGCGAGTCTCCGCCAATTCCCCAATTTTTCAACAAGGGGAACACAATGCGCTTCTCGCTTTCGACGCTTCTTCCCTCGTCCATCGCCCGCCGCACGGCGGTGCTCGGCGCGGCCGCCGCGCTGGCGCTGTCCGTCTCCGGCCTTGCCGCACCTGCCGAAGCCGCGCCTAAGAAGGACTTCAAGGTCGCCTGGTCCATCTATGTGGGCTGGATGCCCTGGGGCTATGCCGCCGACCATGGCATCGTGAAGAAGTGGGCCGACAAATACGGCATCAAGATCGACGTGGTGCAGTTCAACGACTATGTCGAGAGCATCAACCAGTATACCGCCGGCGCCTTCGACGCGTTGACCGTGACCAATATGGACGCCCTCTCCGTGCCCGCCGCCGGCGGCGTGGACACAACCGCCGTCATCATGGGCGACTTCTCCAACGGCAATGACGCGGTGATCCTCAAGGGCAAGGACAAGCTCTCGGACATCAAGGGCCAGAAGGTCAATCTGGTCGAATTCTCCGTCTCCCATTATCTGCTGGCCCGCGCGCTGGAAAGCATCAAGCTTTCGGAGCGCGACGTGAAGGTGGTGAACACCTCGGACGCGGACATGGTGGCCGCCTACAAGACCAAGGCCGTGACCTCGGTGGTGACCTGGAACCCGCTGGTGTCGGAAATCCTCGCAGAAAAGAGCGCTCACAGCGTCTTCGACAGCTCCAAGATCCCCGGCGAGATCATGGACCTGATGGTCGCCAATACGCAGACGCTCAACGACAATCCGGACTTCGGCAAGGCACTCGCCGGCATCTGGTACGAGACCGTCGCGCTGATGACCGCCGAGAGCGAAGCCGGCAAGCAGGCCCGCACCGACATGGGCAAGGCTTCGGGCACCGACCTCGCCGGCTTCGAGAGCCAGCTCAAGGCCACCAAGCTGTTCGACAAGGCCGCCGATGCCGTCGCCTTCGTGAAGTCGCCGGCGGTGGGCACCACCATGGACCGGGTGCGCAAGTTCCTGTTCGAGAAGAAGCTGCTCGGCGAGAACGCCAAGTCCGCCGACGCGGTGGGCATCGCCCTGCCCGACGGCAAGGTGCTGGGCGACGCCAAGAATGTGAAGCTGCGCTTCGTGGACACCTACATGGCCCTCGCCGCCGACGGCAAGCTCTGAGGCGAGGGGGAGGAGGGGCCGGGCCCGGCCGCATCTGCGGAGAGCGTCTTACCCCCTCCCCATCCCTCCCCCGCAAGGGGGGAGGGAGCCTGTGGCGCCCGGCGAACGGCGCGTTCCACCCTAAGGGCCAGACGCGAACCTAGCTCGCTCTGCCCACCCTCCCCGATTTCACCCTCCCCCCTTGTGGGGGAGGGCACGGAGGGGGGTAAAACGGCAGGGCTCGGACGACCGCCTTCCAATGGAGGGAGTTCAAGACGAACCGGCCGCATCCCAGGCGGCACCCGTCTTACCCCCCTCCCCACCCCTCCCCCGCAAGGGGGGAGGGAGCCTGTCACGCCCTCCCGAATAGGGATGGCGCCAAACCCAACCCGGAGCCCGCAACGCCCATGCGCCTCATCAACCGCCGGCCGGACCGCACGGCAGCGCTGCTGCTGGCCATGCTGCCGTTCGTGCTCGTGCTCATCGCCTATATCCTCGGCTCGGCCGCGCGCCTCGCGGAGAACCCCGCCGACAAGCTGCTGCCGAGCCTCGGCACCATTGCGGACGCCATCGCCCGCGTCGCCTTCAATCCCGACGCCCGCACCGGCGATTATCTGCTGCTCAACGATACGCTGGCGACTCTGGATCGTCTGCTCACGGCGCTTGGCCTCTCCACCGCCATCGCACTGGTGGTGGGCGTCACCATCGGCATGCTGCCGGCCGTGCGGGCGCTGCTCGCGCCCTTCGTCGCCATGGTGTCCATGGTGCCGCCGCTGGCGCTGCTGCCCATCCTGTTCATCGTCATGGGGCTGGGCGAGGCGTCCAAGGTGGCGCTCATCACCATCGGCGTCACGCCCTTCCTCATCCGCGACCTTGCCATGCGGGTGGAGGAACTGCCGCGCGAGCAGATCATCAAAGCCGAGACGCTGGGCGCGTCCTCCTGGCAGCTGGCGCTGCGCGTGGTGCTGCCGCAGATCGCGCCCCGCCTCATCGACGCGCTGCGCCTCTCCCTCGGCCCGGCCTTCCTCTTCCTCATCGCGGCGGAGGCCATCGCGGCGGAAAGCGGGCTTGGCTATCGCATCTTCCTCGTGCGGCGCTATCTCGCCATGGACGTGATCCTGCCTTACGTCGCCTGGATCACCCTGCTGTCCGTGCTGATGGACTACGCCCTTGTGCGGCTGCGCCGCGCGCTCTTTCCCTGGTTCGGCGGGAGGACCAGATGACCGCCATCAGCATCCGCCATCTCTGGAAGGAATATGGCGACCAGATCGTGCTCGAGGACATCAACCTCGAGTTCGCGCCCCGCTCCTTCATCGCGCTCGTCGGCCCGTCAGGCTGCGGCAAGACCACCTTCCTGCGCATCCTGCTGAGCGAGGAGACCGCCACGCGCGGCGAAGTGCTGATCGATGGCAAGCCCATCGCGCCTGAGCCGGGCGCGGACCGAGGCGTCGTGTTCCAGCGCTATTCGGTCTTTCCGCACCTCACGGTGCTCGGCAACGTGCTGCTGGCGGCGGAGCTGCCCCGCGCGCCGCTCACCGGCCGCCTGTTCGGCAGCGCCCGCCGCGCGGCGATGGAAGAGGCCCGTGCGCTCATCGCGGAAGTGGGCCTCGCCGGGGCGGAGGACAAATATCCGGCCGCCCTCTCCGGCGGCATGCAGCAGCGCCTTGCGCTCGCACAGGCCATCATGCGCAAGCCGCGCATCCTGCTGCTGGACGAGCCCTTCGGAGCGCTTGATCCCGGCATCCGGGCCGACATCCACCAGTTGATGAAGCGGCTCTGGAACACCTGCGAGATGACGGTGGTGATGGTGACGCACGATTTGCGCGAGGCCTTCACCCTCGCCACCCGCGTCATCGCCTTCGAGCGCCGCCGTAACCGGCCCGAAGAGCGCGAGCGCTTCGGCGCCACCATCGCCCGCGACATCGAGGTCTGGCCGCCGCGCGTGGCCGGCCAGCTTGATCTTTTCCGCCCCGACCGGGACGACCCGGTTGCTGTCGAGGGGCCCGGCCGGGACGACCCGGCACTCATGCGCGCCTGAGGAGTGAGCCATGACTGCCGAACACACAGCTGCCGACACCGAGAAGGACGCCCGCATCGCCGCCAACCGGCGCCGCTATGAGGAGCTGAAGGCTGCGGGCGACCATGCTCCCGCCTCGCTCCCCGGCCCGACGCCGCGCGGCCTGCCCCTGCCCCACGGCCCGCTGACCCGCGAGATCATTCCCGCCGGCTGGTACCACACCCTGAAGCTGAAGACGGGCGAGGCGCTGCGCCTCGCGCTCATCGACGCGCCCGCCGCAGTCTCGCTCATCTGCTGGAACGCGCACGAAACCACCGAACGCCTCAACTATGCAGACACGCTGAAGATCCAGTGGACCGCCCGCCTCCAGAAGGGCCGCGTGCTGTTCTCCGACATGGGCCGCGTGATGCTCTCGCTCATCGAGGACACCAGCGGCGCCCATGACGCGCTGATGGGCGGCTCCACCGCCGCCTCCAACCGCGCCCGCTACGGCGCGAGGGCCGATGTGGAGCGGCTGCGCAACACGCGGGACAACTTCATCCTCGCCGCCGGCAAGCTCGGCCTCGACCGGCGCGACATTCCCCCCGCCATCACCTTCTTCGCCCCCGTGGGCACGGATGAAGGCGGCGGCCTCGTGTGGGGCACGGACAACCGGCAGGCGGGCGACTTCGTGGATCTGCGTGCCGAGATGGACCTCCTGGTCGCCCTCTCCAACTGCCCGCATCCGCTCGACCCGCGCCCGGACTATGCGGCGGGCGCCGTGGAGGCCATCCGTTTCCGGGCGACGCCGCCGGACCTCGACGACCTCTGCCGCAACGCCACCCCCGAGGCCGCCCGCGGCTTCGAGAACCTCGCGCGCTGAAGGGAGAGACAGACATGAACGCCAAAGGCTTTTTCGCCGCCCCCGTGCGCGACCCCAAGACCGCCATCCAGACCCACCGCGTGCCCGCCGAGGCGCCGTGGTCCGGCCTCGTGAAGCGCGGCCAGTCCATCCGCATCATCGACCTTGAGGGCCAGCAGGCGGTGGACACGCTGTTCTACAGCGCCGCCGATTTCGCCGATCGCTATTCCTCGCAGGACACCGTCCGAGTGCAGGGCGCGGCCTATGTCACCACCGGCACGCGCCTCATCTCCAATGAAGGCCATCTGATGGGCGTCGTGACCGCCGACACCTGCGGCCGGCACGACACTTCGGCGGGCGCCTGCTCGTGCGAGAGCAACACCGCCCGCTTCGGCCAGCACACGCGCTATCTGCACGCCTGCCGCGAGAACTTCGTCTATGAGGTGACGAAGCACGGCATGTCCAAGCGCGACATCGTGCCGAACATCAATTTCTTCATGAACGTGCCCATCGCGCCCAATGGCGAGCTCGCCATTGTGGATGGCGTGTCGAAGCCCGGCGACTATGTGGAGATCAGGGCGGAGATGGACCTGCTCTGCGTCATCTCCAACTGCCCGCAGATCAACAATCCCTGCAACGGCTTCAACCCCACCCCCATCGAAGTGCTGATCTTCGCGGGCGACGAGGGCTGATCCATGTTCCGCACTGTTCTGATTGCCAACCGGGGCGAGATCGCCAGCCGGATCGGGCGCACCTTGCGTGCCATGGGCATCCGCGTCGTCGCGGTCTATTCGGATGCCGACCGCTTCACGCGCGGCGTGCTGGAGGCGGACGAGGCCCATCGCCTCGGCCCCGCCCCCGCCGCCCAGAGCTATCTGGATGTGGAGGCCGTCATCGCCGCCGCCAAAGCGAGCGGGGCTGAGGCCGTCCACCCCGGCTATGGCTTCCTGTCCGAGAATGTCGCCTTCGCCGAGCGGCTGGCGGCGGAAGGCATCGCCTTCATCGGCCCCAAGCCCAAGCATCTGCGGGCCTTCGGCCTCAAGCACACGGCCCGCGAGCTGGCGCAGGCGAGCGGCGTGCCGCTGCTGCCGGGCACCGGGCTCATCGACAGCGTGGACGAGGCGCTGGCGGCGGCCGAGGCCATTTCCTATCCCGTCATGCTCAAGAGCACGGCGGGCGGCGGCGGCATCGGGATGCAGCTCTGCGCCGATGCGCAGGAGCTGGCCGCAGCCTTCGAGCGCGTGCAGCGCACGGCCCGCGCCTCCTTCGGAGATGCCCGAGTCTATCTGGAGCGCTTCGTGGCGGAGGCCCGCCATGTGGAAGTGCAGATCTTCGGCAATGGGCAGGGCCGCGTGGTGGCGCTGGGCGAGCGCGACTGCTCGCTCCAGCGGCGCAACCAGAAGGTCATCGAGGAAACGCCCGCCCCGCTGCTGCCGGATGCGGTGCGCACGCGCCTGCACGCCGCCGCCGTGGCGCTGGGCGAGAGCGTCGGCTATGCCTCTGCCGGCACGGTGGAGTTCATCTATGACCCGGCGCGGGAGGAGTTCTATTTCCTGGAGGTGAATACCCGCCTTCAGGTTGAGCATCCGGTCACCGAAGCCGTGTTCGGCATCGACCTCGTGGAATGGATGGTGCGGCAGGCGGCGGGGGAAGACCCCATTCCCGCGACGCCCCTCACGCCCAAAGGCGCGGCCATCGAAGCGCGCGTCTATGCTGAAATCCCCCACGCCAATTTCCAGCCGAGCGCCGGCCTGCTCACCGAAGTCGCCTTCCCGGCCGGCGTGCGGGTGGATGGATGGGTGGAGACCGGCAGCGAGGTCACGCCTTTTTACGACCCCATGCTGGCCAAGGTCATCGTCACAGGCGCCGACCGCGCCGCCGCGCTCGCGGCGCTGAAGGCGGCGCTGGCGGAGACGCGGCTTTCGGGCATAGAGACCAACCTTGCCTATCTGCGCGCCATCGCGGCCTCAGACCTGTTCGCCTCCGGCAAGGTGGCGACGACCGCCCTCAAGGATTTCGCCTTCACGCCCCGCAGCATCGAGGTGCTGACACCCGGCGCGCAGTCGAGCCTTCAGGAACTGCCCGGCCGGCTGCACCTCTGGCATGTGGGCGTGCCGCCGAGCGGACCCATGGACGCCTATTCCTTCCGCCGCGCCAACGCCCTGGTGCGTAACCATCCCGACACCGCGGCGCTGGAACTCACCGTCAACGGCCCGACGCTGCGCTTCCACACCGCCGCTGAAGTGGCCCTCTCCGGCGCGCACATGCCGGCGACGCTGGACGGGGCGAGCGTGCCCCACGATGCCGCCTTCGCGGTGAAGGCGGGACAGGTGCTGGCCATCGGCGCCATTTCCGGAGCCGGGCAGCGCACCTATCTTGCGGTGCGCGGCGGCTTTGATGCGCCGGAGGTGCTGGGCTCTCGTGCCACCTTCGCTCTCGGCGCCTTCGGCGGCCATGCCACCGGCACGCTGAAGGGCGGCGACGTGCTGCATCTGGGCACGGCACCGGAAGCGGCCACCGTGCCCCCGCCTTCCGCGCCGCTGACGCGGGAGTGGGAGATCGGCGTCGTCTATGGTCCCCATGGCGCGCCGGATTTCTTCCAGCCGGAAGATATAGCGGACCTGTTCGAGGCCGCTTATGAGGTGCACTTCAACAGCGCCCGCACCGGCGTGCGCCTCATCGGCCCGACGCCCCGCTGGGCACGCACCGACGGCGGGGAGGCGGGGCTGCACCCCTCCAACCTGCACGACAATGCCTATGCCATCGGCGCCATCGACTTCACCGGCGACATGCCCATCATCCTCGGCCCGGACGGCCCCTCGCTCGGCGGCTTCGTCTGCCCGGCGGTGATCGCCCGCGACGAGCAGTGGAAGATGGGCCAGCTGAAGCCCGGTGACACGGTGCGCTTCCGCCCCGCCGTGCGGCCGCAGGATGCCATCGCCGGCCCGGAGGTCTTCTCTGCCCCCGAGGCCGGGTCGCCCATCGTGGCGCGGCGGACGGACGGGCCGGTGGAGGTGGTCTATCGCCGGCAGGGCGACGACAACCTGCTGGTGGAGTTCGGCGACATGCGGCTCGACATCGCCCTGCGCCTGCGCGCCCACCTCATGGCGCAGGCGGTGGAGGAGGCGAAACTGCCGGGCCTCATCGACCTCACACCGGGCATCCGCTCGCTCCAGCTGCATTATGACGGCACGAGCCTCACCCGCGCCCGCCTGCTGGGCGCGTTGCAGGAGATCGAGGCCTCGCTTCCGGCGGCGGAAGATGTGGTGGTGCCGAGCCGCACCGTGCACCTTCCCCTGTCGTGGGACGATCCCGACGCGCAGCTCGCCATGCGCAAGTACCAGGAACTGGTGCGCCCCAACGCGCCCTGGTGCCCCTCCAACATCGAGTTCATCCGCCGCATCAACGGGCTTCCCGATGAGCAGGCGGTCAAGGATATCGTGTTCGATGCGCGCTATCTGGTGCTCGGCCTTGGCGATGTCTATCTCGGCGCGCCGGTGGCGACGCCGATTGACCCGCGCCACCGCCTTGTCACCACCAAATACAATCCGGCCCGCACCTGGACGCCGGAGAATGCGGTGGGCATCGGCGGCGCTTACATGTGCATCTATGGCATGGAGGGGCCGGGTGGCTACCAGTTGTTCGGTCGCACCATCCAGATGTGGAACACTTGGCGGGCGACTCCGGCTTTCGCGCCCGGCACGCCCTGGCTGCTGCGCTTCTTCGATCAGATCCGCTTCTTCCCCGTCTCTCATCAGGAGCTGACCGAGGCGCGCGCCGCCTTCCCGCACGGGGCCTATCCGGTGCGGATCGAGGAGGGCAGCTTCTCTTATGCCGACTATGCCGCCGGGCTGAAGCGGAACGCGGCCGCCATCTCCGCCTTCAAGACCCGCCAGCAGGCGGCTTTCGAGGCGGAAAAGGCGCGCTGGAAGGCGGAGGGGCTCGACAGCTTCGTCTCCGACGAAGGCGGCCCGGCGCTCGCGCCCGATGCCATTCCCGATGGCTGCTTCGGCGTGAGCGCGAATGTGCCGGGCAATGTCTGGAAGGTTCTCGTGGAGCCCGGCGCGCCGGTGGCGGCGGGGGAGACCATCGCCATCATCGAGAGCATGAAGATGGAAATCGCCATCACCGCCCATGCGGCGGGCCGACTGCGCGAGGTGCGGGCGGTGCCCGGCCGCACCGTGCGCACGGGCGATGTGGTGGCCGTGCTGGAGGCCGTGGCATGAGCGAGACCGCAAACACCCTGCCCATCGTCGTGGTGGGCGCCCATCTCTCGGGCATGCCGCTCAACCGCGAGCTGACGGAGCCGGGCGGCCGCCTCCTGCGCCGCTGCCGCACCGCGCCGGACTACCGGCTCTATGCCCTGCCCGGCACGGTGCCGGAGAAGCCCGGCCTCGTGCGTGAGCCCGGCTTCGAGGGGCCGGGCCTCGATGTGGAGGTGTGGGAGCTGGATGCCGCCGCCTTCGGCGCCTTTGTCGCCCGCATTCCCGCGCCGCTGGGCATCGGCAAGGTGCGGCTGGAGGATGGGAGCGAAGCCTCCGGCTTCCTCTGCGAGGCCCATGCGGTGAAGAACGCGCGGGAGATCACCGCGCTCGGTGGCTGGCGCGCCTATATGGCGCGCCTCGCCGACTGAAGTGCTCCGCCACGGCGCCCAACGCGCCGTGGCGGGACCCACAGGCGAACGTCATAATTTTTGCAGCGCAACAGGTCGGACAGACGCAAGCGCTGCCAAATTGATATATTTGTACATGAACGTCGCTGACGTTGCTTTGGCATTCCTGAATGCGCCTGACCTCCCACCTATTCTCTCCCGAAACGCCAGCGCGCATTTCGCACCGCAGCAAGAAGGGACCGAGGCGATTTCATCGCAGGCAAAGTTTTAGATCGGTCTAAAAAAGTCGTTGACCACCGCCGAAGCGCTCCGTTAGACAATCACACGCCGCAAGGGCAGAACGCCCGGCGGCGCCGTTTCGCATCCCGCATGCACGGAAGAATGAGAACTGCATTCCGGCTCAATAGAGCCTGGAAAAGCATGTCCATTGCCTGTTTTCCGGCCATCATGGCCGGGGGAGAACGCCAAGGTGAAGACGCGCAAGGGACCCGCGCCCGATGCCTCGCGGCCATCTGCGGCCGGCGCCGGCCACACCGGCAGCGGCGCCCCGGCGCGCGTGACGCTCAACGACATCGCGGCCCATGCCGGCGTCTCCCGCGCCACCGTCTCGCTCGTGCTGCGCAAGAGCCCGCTGGTCGCCGACGACACCCGCGCCAAGGTCGACGCGGCCATGGTGGAGCTCGGCTATATCTACAATCGCCGCGCCGCCAATCTGCGCTCGGGCGCCTCGCGCACCATCGGCCTCGTCTTGTGCGAAATCATCACGCCCAACTACGCCCAGTTCACCTCCGGAATTGATGAAGTGCTGGACGGCGAGGGCTATGCCGCCTTCATCACCAATTCCGAGGAAGATGCCACCCGCCAGCGCCGCCTCCTGGTCCGCATGCAGGAACATGGGGTGGACGGCATCGTGCTGGTGCCCGCCGAGCACACCCGCCCCGATGCGCTGACTGAGGCCCATTGCACCAGCGTGCCCTGCGTGGTGGCCCAGCGGCGCATCGAGGGCTTCCCCACCGATTATGTCGGGCCGGACTATGCCGCCGGCATGGAGATGGTGACCGAGCATCTCATCGCCCTCGGTCACACCCACATCGGCTTCATCGGCGGCCTGCGCCGCATTTCGCCGCTGGCCGAGCGTCTCACCGGCTTCCGCCGGGCGCTGCGGCGGCACAAGCTCAAGAGCGGACCGGTGGTGCCCTGCCCCGTGCTCGACCGGGCCGACGGCTATGCCGCCGCCCGCAGCCTGCTGGCGGCCGGAGACCACCCCACCGCGCTCGTCTGCTACAATGACGTGGTGGCCTTCGGCGTCATGCTTGCGTTGACGGAACATGGCCTCACGCCGGGACGTGACGTGGCCGTCGTGGGTTGCGACGACGTGGCCGAGGCCGGCCTCCACCGCCCCGCCCTCACCACCTTCACCACCGATCCGCGTGTGGTGGGCCGCGAGGCCGCCCGCCTGCTGCTGCGGCGGATCGAGAACCCGCAGCTGCCGCCCGAGCAGATCATCATTCCGCCCCGCCTCGTCATCCGCCAGTCCTGCGGCGCCGCCTTCGGCGCTCCGGCGCGGACGGCGGGTGCCGGCAAACCGCCCGCCCGGCGCGCCACCGCGCGCCCCGCCTGATCCCGCAAGAGGAAGCACGCAATGAATTACGTCTTCCAGTTCGGCGATGTGTTCAACGCCTGGCCCGAACTGCTGATGGGTGCCCTGCTCACCATCCGCCTCTCCGCCATGGCCATGGCCATCGGCCTCGTGGTGGCCGTGGTCTGCGCGCTCGGCAAGACCGGCGGTCCGCGCCCGGTGCGCTGGCTGGTGGACACCTATGTGGAGGTGATCCGCAACACGCCTTTCCTGGTGCAGATCTTCCTCATCTTCTTCGGCCTGCCGCGCATGGGCATCCGGCTCGACGCCAATGAGGCGGCGCTGCTGGCCATGGTGGTGAACATCGGCGCCTATGCCACCGAGATCGTGCGCGCCGGCATCGAGACCATCCACAAGGGTCAGATCGAGGCGGGGCTGGCGCTGGGGCTGAAGCCGGTCCAAGTCTTCACCTATATCGTCATCTTCCCGGCGCTGAAGGCGATCTATCCGGCGCTCACCAGCCAGTTCATCCTCTTGATGCTCACCTCCTCGGTGGTTTCGGCCATCTCGGCGGAGGAACTGACGGCCATCGCCAACAATTTGCAGGCCCAGACCTTCCGCTCGTTCGAGATCTATATCGTCGTCACCGCCATGTATCTCGCCATGTCGCTGATGTTCGCCGCCGTCTTCGAGCTCATCTACCGCGCGGTCTTCGCGCGGTCCGACGCCACGCGCTGAGGGAGAAGCGACATGATCCGCCAGTTCACCTCCGCCGAGTTCATGTTCCTGCTGATGGCCGTGCGCTGGACGCTGCTGCTCTCCGCCATCGCCTTCCTGGGTGGGGCCGTGGGTGGTCTGTTCGTGGCCCTCGCCCGCACTTCGCAATGGGCTTGGCTGCGGGCCATCGCCGGCGCCTATATCCAGGTGTTCCAGGGCACGCCGCTGCTGATGCAGCTGTTCCTGGTGTTCTTCGGCGCCAACTTCTTCGGCCTGTCCATCGATCCGCTCATGGCAGCGGCCATCGGCCTCACCCTCAATGGCGCGGCCTTTCTCGGCGAGATCTGGCGCGGCTGCATCCAGGCGATCCCGAAGGGCCAGTGGGAGGCTGCGACCGCGCTCGGCCTCCACTACACCACGCGGATGAAGGAGATCATCCTGCCGCAGGCGGCCAAGATCGCGGTCGCGCCCACGGTGGGCTTCCTCGTGCTGCTGGTGAAGAGCACCTCGCTCGCCTCCATCATCGGCTTCGTGGAGCTGACCCGCGCGGGGCAGATCGTCAACAATGCCACCTTCCGGCCGTTCCTCGTGTTCGGCATCGTGGCGGCGATCTACTTCGTGCTGTGCTGGCCGCTCTCACTCTTTTCCCGCCGCCTCGAAAAGAAATTCGGCACCGTCTCGCGCTGAGGCGAGGCCCCGTTACGCCGGCCCAAAGTCCGGACATGCCGCCCCACAGGGCAAAACTGGAGGAAAGCAGATGTTTCTCGGATCGGTCCTGAAATCCGCGCGGCGCGTCATCGCCGCAACCGGCCTTGCGGCGCTCGCCGGCCTTGCCGTGCCGCATGCCGCCTCGGCCCAGTCCATCGACGACATCCTGTCGAAGAAGAAGCTCACCATCGGCATGCTCGTGGACCTGCCGCCCTTCGGCCTCCTCGATGCCCAGGGCAAGCCGGAAGGCTATGATGCGGACGTCGCCAAGCTGATGGGCAAGTATCTCGGCGTCGAAGTCGAGATCGTGCCGGTCACCGGCCCGAACCGCATCCCCTACCTGCTGACCAACAAGGTCGATGCGCTGGTCGCCACCTTCGGCATCACGCCGGAGCGCGCCAAGCAGGTGCAGTTCTCCATTCCCTATTCGGCCATCGAGATCCAGCTTCTCGGCCCGAAGAAGCTGGACGTGAAGACCCTCGACCAGACGGTCGGCAAGAAGATCGCCGTGGCCCGCGCCTCCACGCAGGACACCGCGCTCACCGCCGCCGTGCCGAAGGGCGCCACCATCATGCGCTTCGACGACGACGCAACCGCCGCCCAGGCCTTCATCTCCGGCCAGACCGACCTGCTCGGTTCCAACAACGTCATCGGCGCCCAGCTGGCCGAGGCCAATCCGGACATGGGCATCGAGCGCAAGATCGTGCTGCGCAGCCAGTACAACGGCATCACCGTGCGCCGGGGCTCCACGGATTTCCTCCAGTGGATCAACACCTTCCTCTATTTCGTGAAGAACAATGGCGAGCTCGACGCCATCAACCAGAAGTGGTTCAAGACCCCGCTCGGCCCGCTGCCCACCTTCTGAGGCATAGCCTAAGGCCGGTCGCCATCGCCCGGCCGTTCCACCCCCCTCCCCAGCCCTCCCCCGCAAGGGGGGAGGGAGCACGGCGTGAGGGATAAACAGCGGATCACCACCGCCGGAGTAACATATCCCCTCCCCCTTGCGGGGGAGGGTGAGGGAGGGGGGTAAGGCCCTCTCCGCATCCCGACGAACCGAGCACCCGCGCCCGGCGCACCATCCCCCTTCCGGAGACGCTCCCATGACCAGCCCCGCAAGCCCCAGCACCGTGCCCGGCGCCGCCGGTGATGTCATGATCCGCATGGAAGGGGTCGAGAAGCACTACGGCACCTATCACGCCCTCAGGAACATCAATCTCACCGTCACAGCCGGCGAACGCATCGTCATCTGCGGGCCGTCGGGCTCCGGCAAGTCCACCCTCATCCGCTGCATCAATGCGCTGGAGCATCACCAGGGCGGGCGCATCGAAGTGGACGGCACCGAAGTCGGCTCCTCCTCCAAGGGACTCGACAAGGTGCGCGCCGAGGTGGGCATGGTGTTCCAGTCCTTCAACCTGTTCCCGCACCTGACCGTGCTCCAGAACTGCACCCTCGCCCCCCGCAAGGTGCGCGGCATCGCGCCGAAGGAGGCCGAGGCGATCGCCATGAAATATCTGGAGCGGGTGCGCATTCCCGAGCAGGCCAACAAGTTTCCCGGCCAGCTCTCCGGCGGCCAGCAACAGCGCGTCGCCATCGCCCGCGCGCTGTGCATGAACCCCAAGGTCATGCTGTTCGACGAGCCCACATCCGCCCTCGATCCCGAGATGGTGAAGGAGGTCCTCGACACCATGATCTCGCTGGCCCAGGACGGCATGACCATGATCTGCGTCACCCACGAAATGGGCTTCGCCCGGCAGGTGGCGGACCGCGTGATCTTCATGGACAAGGGCGAGATCGTCGAGCAGGGCCCGCCCGAGACCTTTTTCGCCAACCCGACGAACGAGCGCACCCGCACCTTCCTCGGCCAGATCCTGCATCATTGAGCGGGGGCGCCCGATCCTGCCCCCTCCCGAGCCCTCCCCCGCAAGCGGGAGAGGGAGGTGGCGGGCGCAGGCGGAGAGGTGCAGCGAAAACAGCGAATGGCCGCCGCCCCACGCAACGGGTTCGCTCTCCCGCCTGCGGGGGAGGCATAGGGCGGGTCTACGACCGGGCGAACCGGGAAGCGATGGGAACCTCGCGCACCAACCACGTTTCCTATAATTGCCCTCTGACAAAGCCGCCCAAGGACGCCGCCATGACCGCCCCCGCCGCCCTCATCACCCTCGACTGGGGCACCACCGCGCTCAGGGCCTATCTCCATGCCGCCGACGGCACAGTTCTCGACAGCCACGCG
The DNA here is from genome assembly GCF_000010525.1 of Azorhizobium caulinodans ORS 571. Lineage (GTDB taxonomy): Bacteria > Pseudomonadota > Alphaproteobacteria > Rhizobiales > Xanthobacteraceae > Azorhizobium > Azorhizobium caulinodans. The sequence goes on from NC_009937.1 coordinate 5,005,983, forward strand.
GCCGTTCAGGGCATCATGTCGCTGGATGGCGCGAGCCATGCGGACGTGCTCACAGCCAATGCCGGCGCCTGGGTCCATGCCCACGGCCCGCTGCCGGTTCTGCTGTCGGGCATGATCGGCAGCCGCCAGGGCTGGGTCGAGGCGCGCTATGTGCCCCTGCCGGCCGGACTGCCCGACCTTGCCGAGGGCCTGACGCCGGTGCCGGACGCGCCCCATGCCTTCGGGCCTGTGCAGATCGTGCCCGGCCTGCTGCGGGATGATGACGCCAGCCCGGACGTGATCCGGGGCGAGGAGGTGGAGGTGTTCGGCGCCCTCGCCCGCCTCGGCCGGACGGACGGGCTGTTCGTTTTGCCCGGCACACATTCCAAATGGGTGCGGGTCGAGAATGGGCGCATCGTCCACTTCGCCACCTACATGACCGGCGACGTCTTCGCGGCGCTGAAGGGACACACCATCCTCGGCCGCATGATGCAGGCGGACGCGCCCTTCTCGGCCGAGGGCTTCCGCCGGGGGGTGGAGGCCGCGCGCGACCTCAAGGGTCCGGGCGCGCTGGTGGGCCGGCTGTTCTCCATCCGCGCGCTCGGCCTGACCGGCCGGCTGGCGGAGGCCGACAGCGCCGATTTCCTCTCCGGCCTGCTCATCGGGGCGGAGCTGTGCGACGTCACCCATGCGCACACGCCTTTCACGCTGGTCGCCAATGCCGCGCTCACCGAGCGTTATGCGCAGGCGGCCGACATTCTCGGCCTGCCGCATCATCGTGCCCCGAGGGACTGCGCCGCCGCCGGCCAGTTCGCGGTCGCCCGTGCGGCCGGCCTCATCTGACCCCTCGCCTTAAGGAGGCTCCCGTGCCGCTCAGCTTCACCGAGGCGCTCACCGCCTGCCCGCTGGTCGCCATCCTGCGCGGCCTCAAGCCCTCCGAGGCGCTGGAGATCGGCACGGCGCTGGTCGATGCGGGCTTCACGCTCATCGAGGTGCCGCTGAACTCGCCGGAGCCGCTCGTCTCCATCCGCACGCTGGCCGAGGCCTTCGGCGACCGGGCGCTGATCGGCGCCGGCACCGTGCTCTCCCCCGCCGATGTGGAAGCGGTGCAGAACGCCGGCGGTCGGCTCATCGTCATGCCCCATGCCGACCTTGAGGTGATCCGCGCCGCCAAGGCGCGCGGCCTCGTCTGCACCCCCGGCGTCGCCACGCCCACGGAAGCTTTCGCGGCACGGGCCGCGGGCGCCGACGCACTGAAGCTCTTCCCGGCCGAAGGGATCCCGCCGCACGTCGTGAAGGCCTGGCGGGCGGTGCTGACCGACATCCCCCTGCTCCCCGTCGGCGGCATCGATGCCTCCAACATGCGGGCCTACCGGGAGGCGGGGGCCAGCGGCTTCGGCATCGGATCGGCGCTCTACAAGCCCGGCAAGGGCGTCGCGGCCATCGCCGTCGATGGTGCCAGCCTCGTGAAGGCCGCCCGCTCCGTATTCACCTGAAATTTGCCGGTCCATCCACAAAGCGATCCGCTGAAATAGCTCGCTTCCGGGGCAGCGGGCTTGTACGCCAGCCGGAGTGCAACCGCCCTCGACAACCAGCCGGAATGGGCGGTAACACCGCAAGCATTGTTATCCGGCGAACCAGAGCATTTCAGTTCGGCCGGCCGGCTCAAGGGTACGTGCCATGGTTCAACTCGCCCTGCTGCTCATCGGCGCGAATGCGGTGCGCCGGAGGTGGTGGGTCCTCGTTGGCCTCGGCTGCGCGCTCATCGCTTGTGCCGCCCTGCTCTTCGGCGATCTCGTGGACGGCTTTGCGGCGACCGCGACGAAGGCCTTCGGCCTGCTGTTCCTGCTGGAAGGCGCCTTTGCGGTCTTCGGCGCCTGGAACGCCCCCAACGGCGGCGCCCGCCTGCTGAAGGGGCTGAAGGCAGCCCTTCTGCTGCTCATCGGCTTCCTGATCATCGACCATCCGCTCCACAGCGATGCGGTGCTGGCCTGGCTGCTCGGCATCGCGCTCATTCTGGACGGCCTGTGGCGGGCCGGGACCATCACGCTTGTGCGCTACCGGCGCTGGCCGGTATCGGCCGCCATCGTTGCAGCCGAACTGGTGCTGGCCGTCCTCATCATCGCCGAATGGCCGCTGCCCCATGCCTACAACCTTCCCTTGTGCATCAGCCTGCTGCTGCTGAACTGGGGCGTCGGCGCGTTGCGCATCGGACTGTGGCTGCGCAACGAGCCGGAGGAAGTGGCGCTCTACGCCCTCCCCGCCTTCGGTGGCCGGAACTGGAATGAGAACGCCCCCGTGCTGGTGGACAGCGGCGAGCGGGAAGCCCCGCCCGAGGGCGTGCTCACCGTTCGCATCTGGACACCCGTCGGCTCGGCGGACGTGAAGGCGCGCCGCCCGGTGTTCGAGCGCTACATCGCCGCCCGCGACGTGGAGGGCGGCATGTCCACGGGCCATTCGGCCCTGGAATACGGCAACCTCTACATCAGCCACTGGCCGGGCATCGAGATCGACCCCAACAGCTCGGCCATGCGCCTGTTCGATGGCCGGGAAGCGGCCAACATTCCCGGCCTCTTCCAGCCCTCTTACGCGGTCGAATCCCAGGAATGGTGCCCGGCGGACCAGAAGGTGGAGTTGCACCACTTCAGCCCCCGGCGCCTCAGGGCCTATTGGGCCGGCTACAAGCAGGATTCCACGTACAATCTCACCAGCCGCAACTGTTCGAGCGCCGTCGTGGGCGCGCTCGATTCCACCATCGAAGGCGTGCTGGACTGCCGCTTTCCGCTGCTGCGGCTGCTGGCGCTCCAGTTCAATCCGGACCTCTGGGCGGCCGCCTATCTGCGCGCGCAGGCCCATACCATGTGCTGGACGCCGGGAATGGTGCTTGACTATGCCCGCGCCCTGAAGCGCATCGTCGAGACCGCCCACGCTCCGTGGCACGTGCGGGCACTCGATTTCCTCCGCCGCCTCCGGGCCGACCGCAAGCTGGACACCCCCGTCTGATGACCGACACCGCCAGCCCTGCCCCGCGCGCCGATCTCGTCTCCCGCGCCGCCGTCATCCTGACGGCCACCATGTTCGGCCTCACCTATTCGCTCAGCGCCCCGCTCATCGCCCTCGATCTCGCCCAGCGGGGCCTCAGCGACGGTCTCATCGGTGCCAATGCGGCCATGCATGCGGTGGGCGTGCTCATCACCGCGCTCATCCTGCCGCGCCTCGTGGCGAAGCTCGGCCCGCGGCTGCTCATCCTCGGTTCGCTCGCCGCCTCGGCTGCCGTTCTCGTGGCCTTCTCGCAGGTTTCCGCCATCTGGCTGTTCTTCGTGCTGCGCGTGCTGCTGGGCATGTCGGCGGAAGCCCTGTTCGTGCTCTCCGAGACCTGGATCAACGCCCTCTCCACGGAGGAGACGCGCGCCCGTGCCATGGCGGTCTATACGGCCGCGCTGTCGCTGGGCCTCGCGCTCGGGCCGACCATCCTCTCCGTGCTCGGTGCGCAGGGCCCAACGCCCTATCTGGTCGGCGCGGGGCTGGCGCTCGCCGCCGGCGCCTTCATCCTCGCCCCCTTCGTGGTGGCACCCGCCTATGAGAAGCCGAGCGTCGGCAACCCTCTGCGCTTCGCCGCCATGGCCCCGGTCGCCATCGGCGCCACCGTGCTCAATGCGGCGGTGGAGACGGCCGGCCTCTCCTTCCTCGCGCTCTATGCCATCAATCTCGGCTGGGGCGAGGAAAACGCCACCCAGCTCATCTCCGTGATGATGATCGGCGCCATCGTCCTGCAACTGCCCATCGGCTGGCTGGGCGACAAGATGGACCGCCACAAGCTGGTGATCGCCTGCGGCGCGCTCGCGACCCTCGGCGCCATGCTCTGGCCATTGGCCCTGCTGCACCCGGTCTCCACCTACACGCTGCTGTTCCTCTGGGGCGGGGCCTTCGTGGGCATCTACACGCTGACGCTGACCATCGTCGGCAGCCGCTTCAGCGGCGGCGACCTCGTGGGCATCTATGCGGTGATGGGGCTCACCTGGGGCGGCGGCGCGCTGGTCGGCCCCTTGGCGGCGGGCTTCGCCATGCAGGCGACGACGCACGGCCTCGCCGTCTTCGCCGCTCTCGCCTGCGGCCTGTTCACCGTCGCGGCGGTGCTGCGCCGGAGCGCCTGAGGCTTCAGCCGCCTCGCTCGGAGCGGCTGTAATTGCTCAAGTGCCCCTCCCGCGCTGCCTGTGCACGGGCCGCCTTCATGATGGCCTTGCTCTTCAGTTCCGGCGCCACGCGGGAGATGAGCCGCTCGAGGCTCGTGCCGCCGCAGTGCGGGCACAGCGGCGTATCCGAAAAACGCATCAGCAGTTCGACGTCCTTGTCGCATGTCGGACAATGAAAGCTGAACAACGGCATGTTTCGGCCTCCCTCCGGCCGGAACGAGACCGGCCGCACACCTGCAGCGCAGCGTCTCGCAAGATGGAGGCCAGACCGCGCCGGATCGGGCCGTAGCGTGATACGGCATGACCGGACGGACCGCGCCTTGAAGGGTTTTCTCCTGTCACAACATGCGCTTAGATGCGCCGCTCTGCGCAGCCGAAGCCGCCGGGGGCGGATGCGCGATGACCGAACCTGCGCCCATGGCGCACGCGACGGAGATCACAGCGCGTGACCCAGCCCTCCCCTGCCGCTCCCGTTTCCCTGCCAATCCCCCTGCCGTTGACGCTGCACATCAATCTCACGCTGGACGACATGGCCGAGGCCACGCTCGCCGCCGCGCATCCCGAAATGGCCCGCAATCGACAGCACATGCTCACCCGCGGCCTGACCGTGGTGTTGGCTGCCTTCATCGTCATCATGGGCCTCAGCAGCGGCTTTAGCCCGACGGTGCTCTTTCACGTCGTCTGGGGCACGCCGCTCCTCTATCTCCTGCTCTGCATGGCGCCGATCATCCTGCTCTGGGTGCTGCATCCCCGGCTCGCCATGCGGGGCATGCGGACCATGCTCAGGGATGGCGGGGTCCGGGAGGCGTGGGCGGCGACCCTTCAGATCACCGAAGAGGGCATCACCAGCACCGAGCCGGACCGGACCACCTTCGTCCCCTGGCACCGCTTCCGGAGCGTTGACGAGACGCCCCGCCTCGTGGTCTGCGCCCTGTGGCCCTATGAATCGACCATCCTGCCCAAGGCGGCCATTCCCGCAGATATTGCGCCCGCCCTCATCTCCTGGATGGCCGCGCAGATCGCCGCCCCTGCCGCCGGTGCGACGCCCGAAATCCCGCCCGCGCCGGAAACCGCCGTGCGGGTGACTCACAGCCTGACGCCCGACGATTATGCCGAGGCTCTCACATGGCAGCGGGACCAGCCCGCCGCCCGCCGACGGACCCGGCGCCACTATATGCTCTTCTGGGTGCTCGGCAGCCTCCTGCTGCCCCTCTTCATCCTGTTGCTGGTCCTCACCGATCCTCGGCCCATGGAGTGGGAGAAGATCACGTTCCTGGCCGAGCGAATGGTGCCGGACCTGCTCCGCAACACCCTGGTGCTGGGGGTCGCGACCTTCGGCTTTTACCTCTTCCGCCGCCGCATGGCCGCCCGCGCCGCACGCAAGATGGCCACACGCAACGCCGCGCAGTTTGATGCAGGCCCCATCACCACCACGTTCGCGCCGGACGGCATCACCATCGTGCAGGGGGGCGCCATGAGCCGGTACGGCTGGCCCATGGTGATGGCGCTGGGGGAAACGCTCTCGCATGTGCTCGTGCCGCTCCGCAGCTACGGCATTCTCGCCATCCTGCGCGAGGATCTCGATCCCGCGGCCCGGCAACGTCTGCTGGACATGGCCCGCGCCGCCGGTGTGCCCACGACGGAAGCCTGAGGGAAAAGAACAGCTTGCGCGCGACCGCGCCTTCCCCGACGGTGGCTTTCGGGCCACCATGTGGCCACAGGGGCGGGGACAGGCATGGACGCATTCAAGGGACAGAAGATCCTCATTGGCCTCATCGCGACGGTGGTGCTCGCCGCCGCCGTGTCCCTCGCGCAGGTGATCCTTGCGCCGGTGGTCTTCGCCATCTTCGTCATCGCTGTCGTCTGGCCCGTGCAGCGCCGGCTGGAACAGCGGATCGGAACCGGTCTCGCCTCCCTGCTGACGCTGTTGCTCACGCTGGCGGTGATCGGCTCCATCGTCAGCATGGTGGTCTGGGGCTTCAGCCACGTGGCGCAATGGACCTTCGCCAATGCCGGCCGCTTTCAGGCGATCTATGCGCAGGCGGGCGACTGGCTGGAGGGCCACGGCTTCCTGCTCGCCGGCTCGGTGGCCGACCATTTCAATGTGCGCTGGCTGCTGCGGGCGCTGCAGGAAATCTCCGCCCGGGCCAACAGCCTCGCGAGCTTTCTTGTCGTCACCGCCGTCTTCGTGGTGTTCGGGCTTCTGGAAGCGGACATCTTCGTCCGGCAGGTGGCGCGCCTGCCGCGCTATGGCGCCTTCCTCATGGCCTCGGGCGCTGACATCGCAAGCAAGATGCAGACCTATATGTGGGTCCGCACCCTCATGAGCATTGCCACCGGCATTCTGGTCTGGGGCTTCACGCTGGCCTCCGGCATGGAACTGGCCACCGCCTGGGGCGTGATCGCGCTGGCGCTCAACTACATCCCCGTCATCGGTCCCTTCACCGCCACGCTGCTGCCGACCGTGTTCGCGCTCGTGCAGTTCGAGAGCTGGCGCATGGCCCTCTTCGTTTTCGTCGTGCTCAACGTGGTGCAGTTCGTCTCCGGCAGCTATCTGGAGCCGCGGATCGCCGGACGGACGCTCGCCATCTCGCCCTTCCTCGTGCTGTTCGCGGTCTTCTTCTGGTCTTTCCTGTGGGGTCTGGCCGGCGCCTTCATCGGCGTGCCGCTGGTGATCGCCGCCCTCACCTTCTGCGCCCACGGCACCGGCACGCGCTGGATCGCCGACCTCTTCTCCGGCCGGGCGCCGGAGGCGGGGTGAGTTCCCGGTCCCTCCGGCGGGGCGGCAGAGGGACGCGCGCAAGCTTGGACGTGGCCACAACGCCTGTGGACACAAGACATTCTCGCGCACGGGCGGGGCACTGCCCTTTCCGGCCAGGCGGTAACCCTGAAGGGTAAGATCCCTTGACGGGACTTCCCGGCTTGCGCAGAAGGGCCTTCTGATCGACGCGGTGGGCATTCGTTGCGAATGATGCGGCTATGACACGGTGGACCCATGGCCTGATCAGGCGGCTGGTGATCATCTGCGACCTCGCGATGATCGCCATGGCCAGCGCCATCGCCTATGCGGGCTGGCAGCTCGGGCCGCTCAGCCGGCACATCGTCTTCGCCGTCATCGGCGCGCTCGTCTTCGTGCAGGTGCTGCGGGTGGGCAGTGCCTACCGGGTGGAGCACTACACCCGCCTGCTGCGGCAGATGTCCCATATCGTGATCGGCCTCGTGCCCGCCATGGTCGTCGTCGTGGCGGTGGATGTGGCCGTGGGCGGATCGCTGAACCGCACCTGGCGCGATCTGCTCGCCTGGGCGATCATCACCTTCATCGCGCTGATGGCCGGGCGGCTCTTCCTCGTGCGCCCCGGCATGGCGATCGTCAGCCGAAAAGCCCTGCTGCGCCGGCGGATCGCGCTCATCGGTGAGCGGGAGCGGGCGCGGGCCTTCATTGCCAGGTGCCGCGCGGACGAGGGCAGCGATCTCGTCGAATTCATCGGCATCTTCGAGGCCTCGTCCCAGGCGCCCCGCCCCGATGCCGCCCCGCCCGACGCGGACGACCCGCCCCTGCGCGGGGGCGTGGCCGATCTTCTGGCCCTCGCCAAATCCGAGCCGGTGGATCTCGTGGCCATCGTCGAGCCGTGGGACGATGCCCGGCGCATCAGCGCGCTGGCCGACCAGATGTACCGGATCGCCGCCGATGTGGTGGTGGACCTGGAGCCGGAAGGCTTCATGCTCCATTCCGCCCGCCTCGTGGAGATCGGCGGGCAGGAAACGCTGCAAGTGCAGCAGCGCCCGCTCAAGGGCTCGCTCGGCCTGCTGAAGACGGTGGAGGATTATGTGGTGGCCGTCATCGGCATCATCCTCACCGCGCCCATCCTGCTGGCGGCCGCCATCGCCATCGCCCTCGACTCCCCCGGCCCCGTCCTGTTCCGCCAGCCGCGCGTCGGCCTGAACAACAAGATCTTCAACTGCTACAAGCTGCGCACCATGCGCACCGATCCGCAGGACGACGGCTCTGCGGGCACGGTGAAGACCGATCCCCGGATCACCAGGGTGGGCGCCATCCTGCGGCGCCTGTCCATCGACGAACTGCCGCAGCTCTGGAACGTCCTGCGCGGCGAGATGTCGATTGTGGGGCCGCGTCCGCATGTGCCAAACATGCGGGTGGCGTCCAACGTGCGCTATGAAGCCGTCGACCGCTATGTGGAGCGCTATCGCGTCAAGCCGGGCATCACCGGCTGGGCCCAGATCAACGGCATGCGCGGCGGCATCCACACGGTGGAGAAGGCCGAGCAGGGGGTCGAGCTCGACCTCTATTACATCGAGAACTGGTCCATATGGTTCGACATCAGGATCATGCTGCTGACCATCACGCGGGGCCTCGCCGGGCCGTCCGTCTTCTGACGCCGCTCCTCGCCCTGCTGGCCGGCCTGCTGCCGGCGCAAGCGGAGCCGGGACGCCCCTTTCTCGCCTATCACACCAGTTGGTCCGAGACGCCGGCCACGACGCCGGAGGAAACCTCGATCGCGCGGCTTCCGGGCTATTACACCCACGTGGCGCTGAGCTTCGTGAAGCCGGATCTCGTCTATCCGGGCGGGCTCGATCTCTCCGCCACCGGCCTCCAATATCCTTATTCCGGCGCCGTCCTGAAGGATTCCATCGCCCTCCTCAAGGCCCGGCATCCGGCCATGCGGGTGCTGCTTTCGGTGGGCGGCTCCACCTATCTGCGCTGGGACGCTCTCAATGTGGACGCGCTGGTGCGCCTCGTCCGCGACCTCGGCGCCGACGGCGTGGACATCGATTACGAGACCGGCCAGCCGGGCTGCGCGGCGCTGCCGTCGGGCCGCATCCAGTGTTCCAGCGATGCCCTGTCAGTGCAGGTGGTGGAGGCGATCCGCGCGGCGCTGCCCCCGCCCTTCGTCGTCGCCGCCGCGGGCTGGAGCGTCGGGGCCTATGGCGAGGGGAACTTCGTCTCCGCCCGCCCCCGCAGCCCGTGGACCGGCTCCATGCTGGCCATGCTGCGCTCTCCCGCCGGCCAGTCGCTCGATCTCGTGACCATCATGTCCTATGACGCCGGGCCGAGCTATCGGCCGGACGAGGCGCTGCGCGCCTATCGGGCCTATTACAAGGGGCCACTGGCACTCGGCATTCAGGTGCAGCCGGGCACCTCGGGCGGGCCACGCTTCACACTGGATTATACCGTGCGCATGCTCCGCTCAGTGGAGAGCGATCCGCAGGCGGGCGCCATGCTCTACGGGCTCCGCCTCGCGCCGCCCGGCCCGCCGGGGCCGGACAATCCGGACTATCGGGCGCTGTCCACCGCAACCTGCGTCGCACTGCGCCTCGCCGACTGCTTCGCGTCTGTGCCTTAGAGCCGGATCCGAGCACATTGAAACGCTGGCGGTTCCATCTGGTCGGATCGCGCTCTAGATGTCGAAGCTATGAAGGTTGTTCATCCGGGGCTTGGGTGAGAGGCTTGGGTTGCGAAGCCAACAAGTCCTGACCGGAGCACCCGGATGAACATCCACAAGCATGCCCGCATGACATTCCACGGTCGAGTCCTTCTGGCGCAGCGGATCACGGTGGAAGGCTGGCGTACGGCCGACGCGGCCGGGGCCGCCGGCATCTCGGTCCGCACCGCCTACAAATGGCTGGCCCGCTTTCGGGCGGGCGGCGAAGCGGCCCTTCATGATGCAAGCTCGGCGCCCGGCCGAAAGCCCCGCGCCACGTCGGGCGAGACTGTGGCAGCCATCGAAGCCCTGCGCCGGCAGCGCCTGAGCGGCCCTGCCATCGCCCACAGCCTCGGCCTGGCCCGCTCGACCGTCGGAGCCATCCTGCGCCGGATCGGCCTCTCCCGGCTCGCCGCCCTCGATGAAAAGCGGCCCGCCAACCGCTACCAGAAGGCTATGCCGGGCGAACTCATCCACATGGATACGAAGAAGCTCGGCCGCATCGACGGCATCGGCCACCGCATCACCGGCGACAGAACCAGGCAAAGCAACAGGCGTGGTACCGGCTGGGAATGCCTCCACGTCGCCATCGACGATGCCTCTCGCCTTGCCTACACCGAAGTCCTGCCCGACGAGAAGAAGGGCACCGTCTGCGCATTCACCGCCCGCGCGCTCGGCTGGTTTGCCCGCCACGGCGTCGTCACAGCCCGGCTGATGACCGACAACGGCAGCGCCTACAAGAGCCATGACTTCCGCGATCTGCTCCGCGCTGCCGGCGTCCGTCACGTCCGCACCCGGCCCTATACCCCGCGCACCAACGGCAAGGCCGAGCGCTTCATCCAGACCTCCTTGCGCGAATGGGCCTATGCCGTCCCGTACACCTCCTCACGTCAGAGGACCCAAGCGATGCCGGGCTGGATCGACACCTACAATCTCAACCGGCCCCACTCCGCTCATAACGGCCTCAGCCCATGGACAAGGCTGAACAACCTTCTTGGAAACGACATCTAGACAGCGCCCGTTCAGGCGACCGGGCGTCCTTCCGGGTGCAGGGCGACGACGTTGCAGAAGGCGCCGGGGCGGCTGGCGAGCGGCAGCAGCGCGCCATCCTCCGCCAGCCGGAAGAAGCGGTAGCCGAGCCCCTGCAAGGCGTTCCAGGCGGCGGCGGGATCGCCTCCCGCCTTCAGCAACGTCGGGCAGTTCATCTCGAAGATGACCGCCGGATGATAGGCCCGCAGAGTGTCCATGCCACCGGCGATCACCTGCCCCTCTGCGCCCTCCACATCGATCTTGATGCAGTCGACGCGGGCGAGGCGCTGTTCCGTCACCATCACGTCGAGCGTGGTGATCGGCACCTGCTCGGTCTCCGCATCGCTGCCGTCGCTCACCAGCGAGAAGGCCTGCGGATCGTTGCCCAGCGGATTGTGATGAAGCGAGGCGACGCCCACGCTGTCGGAGAGCGCCTTGCGCACGATGGCGACGTTGCTGAAGTGGTTCAGGGCCACATTGTCGGCCAGCAGGCTGCCGGCGGTGCTGCCGGGCTCCACCGCCACGACGCGCCCGGCGGTGGGGGCCATCTTGACGGTGAAGAGGCCGATATTGGCGCCCACGTCGATGAAGATGTCCCCGGGCCGCACGAACTTCTGGATATAGCGCAGCTCCGGCTCCACCTGGTCCCGCAGCAGGAAGGCGGAGACGGAGGTGTAGCGGAAGTCCGCCGGCACGCGCAGCCGGCCGCCGCCGGGCACGAGGCTGAAGGCCGGGCGGATGCCGAGCGGGGCGCAGACCGCCCACTGGGCGGCGCGTCCGAGAACCGCCAGCGGAGCCTCCTTGAAGGCCGGTTCAGAGAACAGTCGCTTGAGCCGTCGCAGCATGCCGTTTTCCAATGATGCGCCGTGGCGCGGTGCGGATGAAGACGTGCCCCGTCCCCTGGGGCGCCACCGGCCGTCCCGCGCGGTGGCCGAGATAGGCGGCGAGCGCCATCACGGTGGCGAATTCGCCCGGTGTGAAGACGAGGGAATAGACCGCCGACGTGACGATGAGAAAAAGCACGTAGTCGGCCAGCGCATGGGCAAAGGGATCGCCGTTGCGCCGGGCCAGCCGGCGCAACTCCACATAGCCCCACACATGCAGGCCGAACAGCATCAGGGCGCCCACGAGCCCATATTCGAACACCACGCCCACCCAGCCGATGTCGGCAATATAGAACTGCGCGTTGCCGAAGATGTCGGCCAGCGTCACGGTGCTGAAGCGGGTGGTGGCGCCGACGCCGAAGAGCCAGTTCATCACGTCGCTGCCGAGATAGCCGGTGGCGAGCGCAAAGGAGTTCTGCCGCACCGACAGCGAGCCGCCGAGCCAGGTCTCCACCTTGTCGGCGAAGAGGAGCAGGACGAGGACCGCCACAGCCGGGACGACGATGGCCGCCGTGGCGGCGAGGATCCGGCGCCAGCGGGCGGGCAGGGAGGCGAGCACGCCCCAGCCCACCACCGCCAGGGCGGCGCCGATGGAGGCCCGCTGCTTGTAAATGTAGAACTCGAGCGCAATGCCCACCAGCACGCCCACCGCCGGCCAGAAGGAGGGCCGGCGCATGAAGGTGCGGGTGAGGAAGAACAGCACGATCACACCGAAGAACATCGGCATGTAGATGCGATAGCCGCGCTCCAGCTCATAGAGCATGAGCTTTCCCTTGGAGGGGTCGCTCGTGTACCAGGAGGCGGGCGCCACCATCCACAGCAGCAGCATGGCCCCGAAGGTGCCGTAGCCCAGCGCGAGCACGATGCGTCGCAGCCGTCCAGGCTCCGGATTGAGCCACACCAGCACGCCGGCCAGCGCGAAATAATAACTGAAAGGCCAGACCTTGACCGTCGTGGTGAGCGCGTCGAACAGGCCGTTGCCGAGCTTGATCATGGAGATGAGCGGCGTCAGGCCCATCATGTAGGCCATCAGAGCCACATAGCCGCCCTTCGCCGGCAGCGGCACGCGCGCGATCGCCCAGATGGCGACGGGCGCCATCAGCACCGGCCATGCCTTGGACAGGATGTAGGGCGGCGGCAGCTCTGCGAGATAATAGAAGCACTGGCCGAACAGCGGCAGCACGACCAGCAGCACCATCCACGTCATCACCGGCGGGAAGCGCTCGCCGACCAGCGGCGGCGACGTGCTCATCCGCTCCGCGCGATGCAGCGGCATGACCAGCCGCCGCTGCGCTCCGGGCATCGCGGCGCTCATGGCGCACCCCTTTGCCGGGTCGGGGCCATGCCATAGGCGCCCGGATTCCATTTCGCCTTGGCGACCATCCAGAGTAGCGGCATGGAGTCGATGAACACCCGCCGGGCATGGCGCACGGGATTACGCAGCAGGCGATAGAGCCACTCGACGCCCAAGGTGCGGAACACCATCGGCGCGCGCTTCACGAGGCCGGTGAGGAAGTTGAGGGAGCCGCCGACACACAGGCCCGTGCCCACGGCGCCCGCCTGCTGCACCATCCGCGCCAGATATTCCCCGCGCGGGGAGCCGACGCCGAAGAAGACGTAGCGCGCCGGATGCTGCTGCACGAAGGTGACGCAGGCCTCCGCCTCGCCGGGCTGTTCCATGAACCCCATTGGCGGATCATAAACCGCCAGCCGCGTGAGGCCGAACCGCTCCACCAGCCGGCGCCGCAACGCCTCCCCGCCACCGATCACCGTGATCGCATCGTCCGGGCGGATATGGTCGCGGAACAGGAGTTCAGTCAGGTCGCTGCCGGCACAGTGGGGCAGATCGAGGCCGAAGACCTTGCGGGCAAAGGCGCGCGGCACCTTGCCGTCCATGAGCCGCAGCCAGGCATGGTCATAGACGTCCTGGAAGCGGGCATCCCGGATCTCGCCCAGAAGGTTGAAATGGGAGGCGTTGGGCGTGACCGCATAAGCGAAGGGCACGCCGGGTCCGCGTGCGGCGATGAGCGCCGCCGCCTCAGCGGCATCGAGACGGGAGATCGGCACTCCGAGAAAGACCGTCTCGGCCACCGGCGGCAGCGGACGGGAGATGTCCGTCAGCGGCTCCATGTCCTGCTCGCCCGCTCCCTTCGCACAGCCATCGCACACAGGGCGGTATAGCACTGCAACCGCGCGAATTCAGGTCCGAATATCGCCATTCGCTCTCCGGCGGCGTCCGGTCACGGGATGACCGTCGTGCCGCCGGTGGTGTTCGTGGTGTAGCTGCCGAGCGTGTAGCTGAAGGAACGCTGGAACGGCACCACCTTGTTGATGAACTGGTCGATCCACAGGTCCAGTTCGGCGATGGAGCTGCGCGGCACGTAGATGATGTCGCCCGCCATCAGCGGCACGTTGCCCTCGTCCCAGGCCGTCTCGATCACGTCGCGCACGTTGACGGTGCGCAGCATGGGCTCGTTGTTCGGGCCGCGGCGGATGATGGCGATCTGGCCGAGTCTTGCCTCGTCGGTGAAGCCCCCGGCCAGAAGGATGGCCTGCAGGGCGCTCACGCGCATGTCGCTCAGGCGATAGGAGCCGGGACGCGCCACCATGCCTCCCACGAACACCCGCGCCGACACCGCATCCTCGAGCGCGACGGTCACGCGCTGGTCGGTCAGGTCGTTGCGCGAGGCCCGGCGCACCGCATCCTGCACGGCAGCGAGGGACATACCCTCCACGCGCATCTGACCGGTGGAGCGCAGGGCGATGGTGCCGTCGGGCGCGACGGTGATGTCCTCGTCCATGTCGCGGGTGACGAAATACTTCACCTTCAGCTTGTCCCCCGGACCGAGGCGGTACACGGACGGGACATTCGTCCACGGGCGGAAGCCCTGCGGGTTCACCTGGGAGAAGGAGATGTTCTGGCCGGTCGCAAAGGGCGTCTGGCCGCTCTCGTTGGTGACCGGCGGCGCGCCCGCATAGGCCATGGGCGCGCTGCCGTCCGGCGGCGCGATTCCCATGGCGGCGCCGGCATAGCTCGCATAGGTCGCCGGGGGCGGAGCGATGGCGGTCTGGGGGGAATTGGTGGAAGTGGTCGTGCAGCCGGCAAGCGCCAGCCCGGCGGCGAGGAGTGCCGGTCCCATGGTCCACCGGCGGCCGGCGCGCAGCGGGCCGGCACCGGCGGCATGCGTCTCGACCTCGGGCGTTCCGCAAAAGGGAACGGACATGGCAGGGCTCCTCACGAAGGATCGGCCCGCCCGGTTACACAGTCGCGATCCGCGCCGCTGGCCGCGGTACGGATCGCCAAGCAGGGAATCGCCGGTCCGATCTTGGTAAACCGAACCTAAATCCCCATGGTTAATGAGCGCTTAAGTGTCAGGAAATGCGGTAGATCCAGCCCGGCACGTAATACTTGCGGCCCATGAAGACAAAGCCCATGAGGACGCCGCCGCTCTCGAGCACGTCAGCCCGCAACCGCAGGGCCGCCGCCTTGCGGGTCTCCTCCGCGCGCACAATCAGGATGTTGGCATCCACAAGCCGGTTGAGGCGGTGCTTCACCGAGGATGCGACCGAAGCGGAGGAAGAGATGATGATGGCGTCGAACTGGTCCTCCAGTTCCTTCATCATCCGCTGCCCCTCGACCATGGGCAGCCGCACGCTGAGGAGCGGAGAGCGCTCGCTGTCGGCCACAGACCATAGCAGCGGCACAGGCGTGCGCGCGATGGTGAGCCCGCCGCGCGCTTCCACGCCGTCATCGGCGCGGTGCGCGCCGGCGGGCTCGGACAGGTCGATGAGCAAGGTGCGCAGGCCGCGCTGGATGGCGAATTCCTCCGCCAGCCGCTGGCAGAAGACGGGCACATCCGGATGCCGCTCCTGCGACAGGAAATGGAAAGCCCGCAGCGGCCGCCCATCCAGCTCGGAATCGAGGAGCAGCGTCGCGAGCCCGCCGATGGCGGTTTCCGCCGCCACCGTCTGGAAGGGCGCGCGCCCGTCCGCGAACTCCGCGAGGGTCGGCAGGCCGAGCAGCCGCTCCACCTCCATGGGGGTGATGAAGCCGGTCCGCAGGGCGGAGGCGATGGCGCCGGCGGCGGCGCCGAACAGCAGGCCGCCGAACACACCGGCGGCGAGGAACGGCAGGGCCATGCTGCGGCTGGTCACGGCGGCGCCCGCCGCTTCCACCACGCGCACGTTGGAGGCGCGCACCTTGGAGGCGGTTTCCTCCACATTGGCGGCCACCGCCCGGCGCAGATACTCGCGATAGCCCTCGCTCAGCGTCTCGCGCTGGCGGTTCAGCTCCGTGAGGCGCGTCTCCACGCCCTGGAGGGTGGCGACGCGTCCCTGCGCCTGCTGCTTCTGCTCGTTGAGCTCGGCCTCCTGCCGGCTCAGGGCGTCCAGTTCCACGCGCAGGCTCAGCACCATGTTGTTCATGTAGCTGATGGCCGGATTGCGCACGTCGCGGTTGGTCGCATAGAGGCGCGGGTCCGGCGCGCCCATGGTCTTGCGCACCGTGTCGATCTTCTGCTCGACCTCGCGCACCTGCGGGCTCGAGGGCGTGAACTGGGAGAGCAGGCGGTCGCGCTCCACGAGGAGGCGGGTCAGGATGTTGCGGTCGTCGTCATTGCCGGAGGCATTGCTCTTCTGGGCGAAGTCGAACACCGTCTCCGGCAGGGCCTGCATCTCCTGCTCGGCCTTTTCCAGCTGGGCAGCCACCGCGACCTTGCGCTCGGCCACCTGCCGCTGGCGCTGGACGATGCCGTCCACCTGGTTCGCGGCGAGCACCGCGTCCTGGGCGAAGTCGATGACCCCCGCCTTGCGCTTCAGGCTTTCGATCTCGTTGTCGGTGGCGGTGAGGTCGCGCTTGAAGCGCTCCACCTCGACCATGAGGATGTTGGCGGTAGGGTTCTCGAAGATCTTGCGGCGATAGGCGAGATAGGCCTTCACCAGCTCATCCGTGGCCTCGATGGCGAGATCCCGGTTGGGGTTCGAGACGCTCACCTGGACGATGTTCGAGCCCGACAGCACCGTCGTGCGCATGTTCTTGCGGAAGCGCTCGATGGCCCGGTCCATGGGACTGATCCCGCTCGGCACCAGGTCGCGCAGGAAGGACAGCCGGCCCGGCGGGAACAGGCGCTCAAGGCCGATCTGGGCGATGGCGTCGCGGATCACGTCCGCGCTTTCGATGATCTGGACCTCGGATTCGACCTGCTTCAGGCCCTCGATGGAGAGCACCGAAGGGCCGCTGTCCGTCACGTTCTGGGTCGCCACCTCCCGGTTCACCATCACCAGCAGGAGGCTGGAGGCGGTGTATTCGGTCTTGGTGACGAGGCAGGCGAAAATGCCGACCAGGATGGGCAGCAGCGCGGCCAGCAGGACGACGCGGCGGTGGAAGAAGGCGGCGGTCCAGAAATCCCGCATGGTGAAGGCCGCGGACCGGCCTTCGGCCCACGAGGTTGGCGCCTTGTTCTCCAGTTCGCCGGCGTGCCCAGAAATCATCATCTTCCTCGGTCTTCGTGGACGCGATACCGCGAGCCGCGATCAAACCCTTCCGGTCCGGCCCCTGCCCCGACGCCCGTACCCCCACGCGAGACAAGCCGAAAAACCTTAACAAGCCGGCCTTGTCCGGCGCCGCCCTCTCAGACCGCGCGCGGCAGAAGACGCCGCGCCGCGAGCGTGGTGCCGATGGCGCCCTGCGCGATGAAGAGCGCCGTCAGGGCCGCAGCCCCCATCATACCATAGAGGGGGATGAGAACCGCCCCGAGCAGGCAGCAGGTGGCGAGCTGGCCCGCATTGAGCCAGCGCAGGACGCCGCCGTGGCCGGTCATGGCCAGCAGGATGTCCTGGCAGGGCAGCAGGCAGTTCACCAACTGGCCGACGCTCATGACCAGCAGCGCCGGCCGCGCCATCTCGAAGCCGGGGCCGATGAGATGCAGCAGGAAGGTGGGAAAGAGCATCATCGCCGCGATCACCGGCAGGCCGCACAGCCCCACCACCAGCCGCACGCGCCGGTTCAGCGCCCGCAGGCGATCCCAGGCGCCGATCCGGTGCAGGCTGGCGAAGTTCGGGGCCGCGATGGTGCCGATGGACAGAATGACCACCCAGATCAGCATGGAGATGCGGCTCGCCACACTGAAGGCGCCGACATCCGAGGGCGGCGCGAAGACGCCGAGCACCAGCACCGGAATGGAGTTCAGCGAAACCTGCACCACCTCCACCATGCCGAGCGGGAAGGCCGTCCGCCACAGGGGCGGCAGGGCATCCGGCGCCTGCGCTTCGTCCTCGGACGGCGGCGTGTGGCGGTGGGTCAGGATCAGCGCAACACCGCAGGCGGTGGACGCCGCATTGGCGAAGGCGAGCGCCAGCAGCATGCCATCCAGTGACTGGACTCCGGCCGCCACGGTGGCGAGCGTGATGACCGGCCACAGCCCGTTCTGCACGAACTGGCTGGCCACGCCCCGGTTGAGGCCGGAGAGGCCGTGCCCGATGACGATGCACAGGGTCTGCGGGAGGATCACCGCTGCCGACAGAGCGAGGGACGGGCCAAGCTCCGGCTGGCCGAACACATGGGTGGAGAGCGGCTGGGCGAGCAGCAGGGTGAACAGCGTGGCCAGTGCCCCGCCCGCGAAAGCGCTGGCGACGCCGCCGAATAGCGCCCGATGCGCCTCCGCGACGCGGCCAAGGGCCAGTTCCGCCGCCATGTGGCGCATGATCGCCTTCTCGAACCCGCCGCGGGCGAGTGTGGAGATGAGGCCCACCCATGTGATGCACAGGAAGAAGAGGCCGGCATCGTGCGCGCCCAGCACACGCGCCGCCAGCATGTAGAGGCCCAGCTTTCCAACAAGCTCAAGCCCGCGTACCACAAGCGCGGCGGCATAGGCCCAGTGCGAGAGGGCCAGCCGCAGAAGGGATCGAAGAGCCATCATGCCGAAGTCGCGAGGAACCGCCTCCGCTGGTCACACCGCGCCGGTCGCCCGTACGGCCGGGGGCAGGATGAAACATGCGCTCGCGAAAGTCGCAAGCGCCTTGGCCGGCGGTGCCCTTCTGGCCGCAAGCCTCGCGGAACCCGCCGGCGCCCAGTTGCAGGGCATGCCCCGCAGCGATCTGCCGGCACAGGGCAGCACCGATCCGGAGATCGACCCCTTTCCGTTCGATCCGCGCCTCGAGATCCGCAGCTACGTTGCAAGCCGCCTGCCGACCGAATGGTGGGCCAAGGAGCCGATCTACAATCTCGGCCTCTTCTCCGTGGAGATTCATCCGCCCGCCGCATGGCGGGGCAATCCGACCTCGGCCATGATGCGCCTGTGTCCTCCGGCCCGGCATGAAATCTGGCGGCACCTGCAGAAGATCGAGCTGCGCCCTTTTTATCACGACGCCCCCTGGCCTGCCTTCACCTGCCGCCCCGGAACGGTGCCCTAAGGACAGCTGAAATCGTCTGTATGCCTGACAAAGAGGCTGCTCACGGCCGCGTGACTATGGTAGTTAAGTGCCTCCATGGAGAGTGCTGGCGCGATGGGTAAGCCGGCCGTTTCCGGAAGGCGCCCGGACCGGGCCCGCCCGGCGGGAATGGCTCGAGGAGGCATGCGGACGTGACCGATCAGGCAATCGAGAACCAGCTGCGCGAGATCCTCAAGGTGCAGGGCAAGGTGGCCGTCGCCGCTGCCGCCATCGGGCCGGACGACGACCTCTACGGCCTCGGCCTCTCCTCGCTCGCCACCGTCAATGTGATGCTGGAAATCGAGGCCCGGTTCGACATCGCCTTTCCGGACGATGCCCTCACCCGTGCGACCTTCCAGACGCTGGGCGGGCTCGCGGCGCTGGTCCGCCGGCAGCTCGGCGCGGCCGCAGCGGCATGACCGGCGCCCTCGACCTCGCCCCGCGGGCCGAGGCGCCCGATCGCGAACTTTGGGCGCAGGTCTGCGAGACGGCCCGCACCCACGCCGCCGCCGTCGATCAGGAGGGCCGCTACCCCGCGGAGGCCGTGGCGGCGCTGAAGGCCTCCGGCGCGCTCGGCTGCGCCGTGCCACCGGCACTCGGCGGCGCGGGAACCGGCATGGCGACGCTGGCGCGAATGGCCTGCGAGCTCGGGGCGGCCTGCGCCTCCACCGCCATGGTCTTCGCCATGCACCACAACCAGCTCGCCTGCCTCGTCCGGCATGCGGGCGACAATGCGTGGCTGCGCGACTTCACCGCCGCCGTGGCAGCGCAGGGCCTGCTGCTCGCCTCCGTCACGTCCGAGGAGGGCATTGGCGGGCGCCTGCGCACCAGCCGCTGCGCCGTCGAGCCGGCCGGCGAAGGGCGCTTCCGGCTGGAGAAGCAGGGCTCGACCGTGTCCTACGGCGCCGAGGCCGACGCCTTCCTCCTGACGGCCCGCAAGGACGCCGAGGCGGATGCCTCCGATCAGGTGCTCGTGGTGCTGCCGCGCGCCGGGGCGACCGTCGAGCCCTATCGTGGCTGGAATGCGCTGGGCCTGCGCGGCACCGGCAGCGGCGGCTTCCGCATCAGCGGCACGGGCGACCGGGCACAGGTTCTGGACGTCCCTTTCGGCGAGATCGCGCAACAGACCATGGTGCCCAATGCCCACATCCTGTGGGGCGCGGTCTGGCTCGGCATTGCAACCGACGTGCTGGCCCGCTGCCGCGCCTTCCTGCGCACGCGGATGCGCAGCGGCTCGTCTGCGGCCGAGCGCGGCCTGCCGACGCTCGCGCGCATGCACGGGCACCTCCAGGACATGGAGGCCGCCCTCGCTCGCGCCATCACCGTGTATGACGGACAGCGGGCAGATCCGGGCGCGCTGGAGGCGATCCTGCTCAAGACGCGGCTCTCCGACACCGCGCTCACCGTGGCCGACATGGGCATGCGCCTGTGTGGCTTCACCGCCTATAGCAACGAGGGGCCCTACAGCCTGAGCCGCCATCTGCGCGACCTCTATGCGGCGCCCCTGATGATCAACAATGACGCCATCCTCGCCGACGCCGGGCGGCTGCTGCTGGTGAACCGCACCGCCTTCGGCGCCTTCGACGCAGAACAGGACCTGCCATGAGCCGCGTGGAACTGGCCTTTCCCGTAAGTTCGGCCGCCGCCTTCCGGGCCGAGCTGATCGCCGCCGGCCTGCTGATCCCCACCGGCGTCGATGGCCTCTACGGCCGCGGCGCCGCCTACGAGACCGTGGCGGACGCGCTCGAAGCCGCCATCACGCGCCTTGCGGCGGCCGATGCGCCCGAGCGGATGCGCTTTCCTCCGGTCATGTCGCGGCAGGAGTTCATCGCCAGCGGCTATCTCAAGGGCTTTCCCCATCTCGCCGGCACGGTGAACTGCTTCTGCGGCAATGAGGCGGACCACCGCCGCATGCTGGCCTGCATCGAGGCCGGAGAGGACTGGGACGATCTCCAGCAGCCCTCCGAAGTCGTGGTGACGCCGGCCGCCTGCTATCCGGTCTATCCGGTCGTCGCCGCACAGGGCCCTCTGGCCGAGGCCGGACGGCTGGTGGACGTCTCCTCCTACTGCTTCCGGCACGAGCCCTCCGTGGACCCCTGCCGCATGCAGATGTTCCGCATGCGCGAACTGGTCCGCATCGGCAGCGAGGCCCAGGTGCTGGCCTTCCGCGATGGATGGATGGCCCGCGCCAGTCGCTGGCTGGAAACGCTCGGCCTGCCCTCCGCGACCGCGCCGGCGAGCGACCCCTTCTTCGGGCGCGGCGGCAAGATCATGGCCGCCGGGCAGATGGAGCAGTTGCTCAAGTTCGAGCTGCTGGTGCCGGTGGGCAGCACCAGCGAGCCCACCGCCTGCATCAGCTGCAACTATCACATGACGCATTTCTCGGAGATCTGGCCCCTGAGGGACGCCGCCGGCGGAATGGTGCGCAGCGGATGCGTGGCCTTCGGCATCGAGCGGCTGACGCTGGCGCTGTTTCGGCATCACGGCTTCGATGCCCGGCTCTGGCCGGCCGGGGTCCGGGCCGAACTGTTCGTCTGACGGCGGCCGCCCCCACCATGCTTCCCATCAGCTTCGACGGTTGCGCCGGCTGGCTGCACCTGCCGGCGGAGGGACGGGCGCGCGGGCGCGGCGTGATCATCTGCGAAAGCTTCGGCTATGAGGCCCTGAGCACCCAGCGCGCCACGCTGGTGCTCGCCCGCACGTGCGCCGAAGCCGGGCTGCCGACGCTGAGCTTCCATTATCCGGGAACGGGGGATTCCGCAGGGGAAGAAACGCCGGGCCAGATCGAGCGCTGGATCGCCAGCATCGGCGCGGCGGCGGCTTTCCTCAAGGCGCAGACCGGCCTTGAGGATATCGCCCTGTGCGGACTGCGCCTTGGCGGGCTGCTAGCGATCGAGGCGGCGCAGACGTTCGGCGGCATCTCCGCCCTGGCGCTCCTCGCGCCCGTCCTGTCGGGAAAGACCTACGCCCGTGAGCTTCTGCTCAGCGGCTCGATGGTGCCCTCACGCGAGGGCAGCCTGCCGCCCGGCTGGCGGGAGTTCCTCGGCTATCGGCTGCACAATGATGATCTCGCACGGCTGCGGATTCTGGACGGCGAGGCCCGGCTCGGCAGCCTTTCCCATGTGCGGGTGCGGATCGCTTCCCCAGCCGCCCGGCCCGCGGCGCTCCCCGCGGACATCGCGTGGGGGCCCTTCCAGCACCATGACGGCCTGGCGCAGCATGCGCAGGATCTGATGCTTCCGCTGTGCGCCTTCCGCGAGACGGCGGCATGGCTCGCCGAGGGAGCGGCAGGCGCGGCGGTTCCACCAGTTCCGCCGGCCCGAGAGGCGCTGGAGGTCGCGCCGGGTCTTCAGGAGCTCGTGCTGCGGCTCGGGCCCGGCGGCCGGGCGCTCGGCATCCTCACACGCCCCGCGCATGTGAAGGCCGACTGGGGAGCGGTGATCCTAAATTCCGGCCTCAATCACCACACCGGCAATGGCCGCAGCGGCGTGCGGCTGGCCCGGCGGCTGGCGGCCCAGGGTGTGCCGACCCTGCGGCTCGACCTCGACAAGATCGGAGATTGCGCACCGGCCGACCCCGACGAAACCGTCGGCTTCCATGATCTCGGCCGCGTGGAGGATGTCCGCGCCGCCGTGGACCAACTGGTGCAGCAGGGCAGCAGCCGGGTGCTGCTCACCGGCATCTGCGCCGGCGCCTATATCGGCCTTCATGCGGCGGCGAACGATCCCCGCATTCGGGCCGCGGTGCTCGTCAATCTCCCCTATTTCTACATTCGCGACGAGGACCCGGCCATTCCGCTCTGGCGCCGCCCGCTCCGGCTGGCGGTGCGCCTCGCAGACAGGACGCGCCGCTGGCGCGCCGCCCTCCTCTGGAACCGGAATCCGGAGTTCGGCCCCGCCTTCTTCCGGCGCCGCTATGTGACGCAGCGGGTGCTGCTGCTCTGGCATTATGCCCTTCTGTCCGTGAGCTGCCGCCTCAAGGGCACGCTCCGGCGCTTCCTTCCCGCGCTTCAGCCGGGCGCCCGCGCCCGCCGCCTGCTACAGGCGCTGGTCGCCCACGGCACGGCCCTCACGCTGGTCTACGGCACGCAGGATTGGGGTCTGGTGGAGCTCGGCATCCTCTTTCCCGACCACCAGCGGGATCTGGTCGATGCCGGATATGCCGACCTGCGCTTCATCGAGAATGCGGATCACACGCTCACCAACGCGTGGATGTTCGATGCCTATGCGCGCATCCTCGAGGAGATGCTCGGCCTACCCCCCGAGGCGCCGGAGGCTGGCAGCCGACAGGCGAGCGAAGAACATCCGGCGTAATCTTCCAAAAGTTGCAATATTTTCGCAAGACACGCTGCCGCGCGATTATTTCGGGACGCGGCGACGCCTAATGGATCAGGTCCATCTGACCCTAGGTCAACAATCCGGCACCCATGTTTCCGAGATGAACGCCGGCAAATAATGGTACAAGCATCGCACGTTGATACCTCTGATTGCTATCACTTGTTATGCTCGGCGATATTCCTGATGAATAGTAGGATCAAAGACGAGCACGTCATCAATCTGTAACGCAGCCTATCTAAGCGCATCGCCAGCACGCGCCATGGTGGGCTCGTATGGAGGGTGAAGTGCGTCGTCTATCGATCGCGTTGTTTTCGTCTACTTTTCTTTTGCCGGCTTACGCCCTGGCGCAGCAGGTTCCCACCTCTCCGCCCGTCAACTTCGTCAACAGCACGACTCCCGCGACCGGCACCACGCTGACCAAGGTGCTCGACGCCTACACTGATCTGATGGTCAACCATCCCGAAGTGATGGTGAAGAACTATCAGACCGTGGTCTCCATGACGCAGAACCGCACGGCGGCGCAGACGGAAGCAGCGATCCGCGCAGACCGGACCTCGCAGGCCTACAACGTGATGAACGGCCTCGGTCCGCTGACGAATTTCTACCTGACGGGCGCCGGCGCCTCCACCTCGGGCACCGCGCCCCAGAGCCTGACCCCGACCACTTATGTCACCGGCACGCTCGCGGACTACCAGCGCGACATCAACTATCTCAGCAATGCCAGCGCCGGCTCCCAGACCTTCGGCAATGGCACGAAGACGCCGCTCGCCTCGGCGGTGAACTTCATCGACAACATCGCCCGCGCCAACGCCTCGACCGAGCCGGCCAAGCGCACGTTCGACCGCTATCAGGGCGCGACCCCGGCCATCAATCCGCTGGACTCCCGCTACCAGAACTACAGCGCCGCCACCAAGACGGGCCTCACCACCGCCGATACCGCAAGCTTCGTGGTGCCGGGCTATCTCTCGCAGTTCACCGTGCCGGCGGCTTACGGCACCGTCGACAACTGGGTGAAGGGCTTCACCGTCACGGCGGCCATGGTGGCGGCCAATGGCGGCCAGCCCATCAGCGTGCCGAACGTCGGCAGCTATGACGCGGCCGGCAACTTCACGCCCACCCTGTTCAATGTGGGCGACTACGTGCCGGGCATCGGCACCTCCCCGCGTCCGTTCCGCGTCACCAGCGCCGTGAACATCCCGACGCTGCTCTACCAGCGCATCAACGGCACCAATCCCTATGCGGACGGCGGCTTCCCGAGCGGCCATACCAATTCGGGCTATCTCCAGTCCTACGCCGTCGCCTTCCTCGTGCCGCAGCGCGGCCAGGAAATGCTGATGGCGGCCTCGGAGCTCGGCAACAACCGCATCCTCGCCGGCATGCACTCGCCGCTCGACGTGATCGGCGGCCGCATGGAATCGAGCGCCATCGTCGCCACCAACATCTACGGCGCGCTCTATGATTCCACCGGCAACCGCCTCGACTGGACCAATCCGGCCAATGCCTCGGCCTATGCGGTCTATCAGGCCTATAACGACACCCAGAACTATCTCGCCGCCTCCTGCAATGCGGTGAGCGTACAGGCCTGCATCCAGCAGGCGCAGGCGGCAGGCTTCGGCGCGACCGATCCGCTCGCCTATTCGGCCGCCAACAAGGCGCTCTATACGGCCCGGCTCACCTATGGCCTGCCGGTCATCGGCCCGGTGAAGGCCATGACGGCGGCGGACGTGCCCGTTCAGGCCCAGGTGCTGCTGCTGACCCGCTTCCCCTATCTGAGCGACGCGCAGCGCACCGAGATCCTCGCCACCACCGCGCTGCCCTCCGGCTATGCCCAGCTGAGCGGCAACACCTATGATGGCTGGGGCCAGCTCAACCTCTACGCCGCCTTCGACGGCTATGGCGCGTTCAACAGCCAGGTGAACGTGACCATGGACGCGAGCCTCGGCGGCTACAACGCGGCCGACGCCTGGCGCAACGACATCACCGGCACCGGCGGCCTCACCAAGGGCGGTACGGGCCAGCTCACCCTCTCCGGCAACAACACCTACACCGGCCCCACCGTCATCAATGGCGGCTACCTGATCGTGAACGGCTCCATCGTCTCGCCGACCACGGTCAACTCCGGCGGCACGCTGGGCGGCACCGGTCGGGTCGGCAACGTGACCGTGAACGGCGGCGGCACGCTCATGCCGGGCACGCTCGGCAGCGCCGGCACACTCACCGTCAACGGCAACCTCGCCATGGCGGCCAATTCCAAGCTCCTCATCACCGCCACCCCCACGGCCACGAGCAACGTGCAGGTGAACGGCACCGCCACCCTTCAGGGCGGCACGGTACAGGTGGGCGCCACCGGCACCTTCCTGCCCTTCACCCAGGTGGCGCTCATCAGCGCCACCGGCGGCGTGAACGGCCAGTTCGCCGGCGTCACCACGAGCGGCTCGAACCTGACGTCCGCTCTGTCCTATGACGCCAAGACCGTGACGCTGACCATGAACCGCACGGACGTGAACTACGCTACCGTCGCGGCCACGGCCAATCAGCGCAGCGTCGGCGCCGCCCTCAACGCGGCGGCGCCCTCTGCGGCCACCGCCGCGGCCGGAACGCTCGTCAACGGCGTCTTCCTGAGCAACCAGGCGTCCGCCGGCCTTGGCCAGGCGGCTCTCGACAGCGTCAGCGGCGCGGGTCTGACCGCCAGCCAGGGCGCGGCCCTCCAGGCCACCTCCGCCTTCACCTCCAACATCCAGGACCAGCAGGACACCTGGTTCACCTACGGCCGCACCGCGCCGGCAGCGTCCGCGTCGTCCCCGGCGCTGAACTATGCCGCCGCGCCGAAGACCAAGTTCCCGCCCGTGAAGGCGGTGCCGGCGCCCGCGCCGGAACAGCGCTGGAACGTGTGGGGCGGCGCCTTCGGCAGCACCACCAGCATCGACAGCGCGCCCGGTCTCACCGGCCAGAGCAGCACCACCTGGGGCGGCCTCGTCGGTCTCGACTATCGCGTGCAGCCGGACTGGCTGGTGGGCATCGCGCTCGGCGGCTCCACCTCACAGTTCAGCACCACGAGCCTCAACACATCGGGCACGGTGGATGGCGCGCACATCTCGCTCTACACCACCTATGCCCTGCCGTCGGACAGCTATGTGCGCGGCGTCTTCACCTTCAGCGGCTTCTCCAATGATGTGAAGCGCGTCGCCGGCGGCGTCGGCGCGTTGGCGGCCGAGAACGAGAAGGGCAGCTTCGACTCCTACGAGGCGCGGGTCCGCGGCGAAATCGGCAAGCGCTTCGGCTTCGGCGCCTTCGGCGTCACGCCGTTCGCCGCCATGGAGTTCGCGACGCTCAACAGCTCGGCCTTCAATGAAGTCAACAGCCAGACCGGCACCGTGGGCAACCTCAGCCTGCAGGTGAACGGCCAGAGCACGCAGAGCGCCCCGCTCTTCCTCGGCACCCGCTTCGATGCGGCCATGCCGATGGACGGCGGCCGCGCCCTGCGGGCGGATGCGACGCTCGCCTATGTGCACGACTTCTATTCCGACCGCAGCCTGACCAACAGCTTCGTCGCCCTGCCCGGCAGCAGCTTCCTCGTGCAGGGCGTGAGCCCCTCGGCGGATGCGGTGCAGACAAAGGTGGGTCTGGAGTTCGGCGTCACCGCCAACACGGCGGTCTTCGCCAACTTCAACGGTCTGTTCTCGGACAACAGCACCAGCTACGCGGGCTCCGGCGGCCTGAAGGTGCAGTTCTGAGCTGACACGTGTTGCGCGCGGGCCAGTCCCGCGCGCAGCCTCCTGATCCCCTTCAGACGAAAACGCCCGCCGTCCGGCTCCGACAGAGCTGAACGGCGGGCGTTTCTTTGGGCTGGTGCCGGCAGGCTCCCCCGAACGCCGAGCCTAGATCCAGTCGAGGAACCCCGGCGCGTCCCGCAGCGGCTTGGCTTCGGCGAGCGCAACGAGATCGGGCACCGGCCGGCACAGCAGAGGCTCGGAGGCGCAGGCCTCCTCCAGCGCCGCCGCCACCGCCAGCACCTGCGCATCCCCGCCACGCCGCCCGACGATCTGGAGACCGAAGGGCAAGCCCGCCTCGTCCCGGCCGAGCGGCAGGCTCACCGCCGGATGGCCCGCCAGTGTCACCGCATAGGCGAGCGCCAGCCAGTGGTAATAGCTCTGCGTCGCCACCCCATCGATCTCGGTGGGATAAGATTCCGACCAGGGCCGCGGGCTCAAGGTGATGGTCGGGCTGACCAGGACGTCATGCTGCGCGAAGAAGGCCTGATAGGCGCGATAGATGCGGGTCTGCGCAGACGCGGCGCGGGCGTAATCGGAGAGGCTGTAGGTGAGCGCCTCCTCCAGATTGGCCCGCACGAGCGGTCCATACATGTGCGGATGGGTGCGATAGCCCGCACCATGGCTGGCGAGGAAGTTGGAGGCCCGCAGCACGGCGAAGGCGTCGTCCGCGCCGGTGCAGTCGGGCGCGGCCTCCTCGACCTCGGCGAACAGGGACGAGATCGCTCCGACGCGGCTGCGGAAGACGCGGCGGATGTGCTGCTCCGTCGGCGCGAAGCCGAAATCATCGGTGAAGGCGAGCTTCAGCCCCTTGAGGGCGACAGGGGGGAGAACCCAGCGCTCCGGGCGGCCGCGCACCGGCTCGTCCGGCAGCGTATAGGCCAGCGGATCGCGCGCGTCGTCGCTCGCCATAACGGAGAGCATGAGGGCGGTATCCGCCACGGTCCGCGCCATCGGGCCGTCGGTGGCGAGCGGCGACCAGCCGATCGCCCTTTTGTCGCTGGCGACCAGACCGGGGGACGGGCGCATGCCGACGATGCCGCAATAGCCCGCCGGATTGCGCAGGCTGCCGCCCATGTCCGACCCGGAGGCGAGGGGCGCCATGCCGCAGGCAAGCGCCGCCGCCGAGCCGCCGGACGAGCCCGCCGCCGATCGGGTGAGATCGAACGGATTGGCCGTGACGCCATGCACCGGATTGCGGCTGTTCGCCCCCGCCGACCATTCCGGCGTGTTGGTCTTGCCGATCAGGATGGCGCCGGCGTCCCGCAGGCGGGCGATGCAGGCGCCGTCCTGCGCCGGCACGTGATCGGCATGGATGGGGCTGCCATAGGTGGTGCGCACGCCCTTGAGGTCCTGCGCGTCCTTCACCGCCACCGGGATGCCGTGCAGCGGGCCGAGGTCATCGCCGCGCATCACGGCGGCCTCCGCCTCCCGCGCCGCCGCCCGTGCGCGGTCCGCATCGAGCACGACCATGGCGTTCACGGCCGGATTGATGAGCGCGATCCGCGTCAGGCAGGACTCGAGCACTTCGACCGGCGAAATCTCCTTGGCACCGATGCGGCGGCGCAGTTCGATGGCGGTCAGGTCACAGGGAGCGGTCATGGGCGATCCGGGCGCAGGAAAAGGCTGCGGAAGATCATAGAAGTCATTGTCCGGCTTGCAATTTATCCGCCGCTGAATGTGGGGGCAGTGCACGTCCAAATGTTGGGCGCCCCGCCCGCGGGGGCGCCAGAAATGGCCGGAGCGACACCTGCAGTTCTTCTTTAGCAGAACTCTAAATCATTGATGTTGCTGAAAAACCCTCCCGTGAACTATCGTCGGTCCAGCTTCCACGATCCCTGCTTCCCCTTCGCGTCATGTCGCTCGCCACCGATATCCCTTCCGAGCTGATGCTGGCTTATATGCGCCAGTGGCGGGAGCTGCGCGGCCATCTGGCCCGCCGCGTGGGATCGCGCGATCTCGCCGACGAAGCCTTGCAGGAAACCTGGCTGCGTCTCGCGGGGATGCGGGAGCAGCCGGTGGGGGTGCGGGACAACCACGCCTTCCTGCTGCGCATCGCGGGCAATATCGCCATCGACCTGCTGCGGCGTGAGCGGCGCCACGCCATGCGCTGCATCAGCGATGAGGCCGTGCTGCGCGAGATTGCCGATCTCGCGCCTTCTCCGGAGGCCTATGCGCTGCACCGGGACGAATTGCGGGCGCTGGTGATGGCTCTGGCCGAGCTGCCGGCCAAGCCGCGTGCGGCGCTGCTGATGAACCGCTGCGACGGGATGAGCCATGCGCAGGTCGCCGCCCGTCTGAAGGTCTCGGAGAGCATGGTCGCGAAATATCTCGCGCAGGCGCTGCGGCACTGCCGTGACCATCTGCGGGCCATGGGCTGAGGGCGGCCCCATGCCCCGCTCTCCGCGCCCCGAGCTTGCCGACATCGCCCTCAGCGACGAGGCCATCGAGTGGATGGTCCGCCTCCATTCCGGCCGCAGCCCGCCGGAGGAGCGCGGCGCCTTCACCCGCTGGCGTGCCCAGAGCGCCGCCCACGAGGCAGCCGCCGCCGAGGCCGAGGCGCTCTGGCATGGGCTCGGCAGTGCCGGCGCCGGCCTCAGGGCAGAGCGCAGGGCGAGCCGGGCCCGGATCACTCGGCGGGCGGTCCTCGGTACCGGCGCGCTGGCCGCACTGGGGCTTGCGGGCGCGGGCACGGGGCTGTGGCCCGGCGGGCCGAGAGCGGACTATGCCACGAGCGTGAACGAGACCCGCGAAATTACGCTGGCCGACGGCTCCCGCGTGCTGCTCAACGCCAGCTCCGCGCTGGCCGTGGACTTCTCCCCCGCCACCCGCCGCCTGACGCTGATCGCGGGGCAGGCCCTCTTCACGGTGACGCCGGATGCCGCCCGCCCCTTCATCGTCGGGGCCGCAGACGGCTGGACGCGCGCCGTCGGTACGCAGTTCGACGTGGACATCCGCAGGGAGGCCACCGTCGTCACCGTGCTGGAAGGCCAGGTGTCGGTGGGTGTGCAGGGTCCCCTTCCTGCGGTGACATTGCTCGCCAACGAGACCGTACGCTACGGCGCCGGCACCCTCGGCCGCCCCACCGCCATCGACGCTGCGCATGCCACATCCTGGCGGCGGGGAAAGCTGATCTTCGACCGCCGGCCGCTGGCGGATGTGGTGGGCGAACTCCAGCGCCACACGCGCACGCGCCTTGTGATCGCCTCCGGCAGCGTCGGCGCGCTGGAAGTGACCGGCGTGTTTGACCTGAACGACCCGCTCTCGGTGCTCGACACCATCGAACAGACCCTGCCGGTGCGGGTCGTGCGGCTGCCGTTCGTCAGTCTCATTCTTTAGAATCCTGAAAAAGAGCAGGTACTCAGCAGAAAAGCACGCCGGGGCGCTGCAAGCCCGCAGCGATCGTTTCGTCCTTGCCTCGAACACATGCGACCGGCCGCGCCGGCGCGATGCACGGATCCGGAGGACGATGATGGGCAAGCTGACGGCAGGAGCAGGATGCATGGAGCGGCGGCGCTGTGGTTGGCTGGGCTCGGTCGCCCTCGGGCTCCTGCTCGCGGCAGGTAGCGCCGGCACCCCGGCGCGGGCGCAGGCACCGGCTCCCGTCGCCTACAGCATTCCCGCGCAGGATCTCGGGGCGGCCCTCACGACCTTCGCGGACAAGGCCGGGCTGCGTCTGCTTTTCCCCTCCGATCTCGTGGCGGGACGCAAGAGCCCGGGGCTCTCCGGCACCTATTCCCGCGACATCGCACTCGCCCGCCTCCTGCAGGGCACGGGCCTCGTCTACCGCTTCATCAGCGCCAACACGGTGACTATCAGCGCCCCCGCGGCGCAGGGAAGCGATGCGGGCGGGACGATCCTGCTCGATACCATCGACGTGGCCGGCAAGGGGGACGACCAGCAACTGGTGGCGCTGGCCACCTCCGCCGGCACCAAGACGGACACCCCGCTCATCGACATTCCCCAGTCCATCAGCGTGGTGACGCGGGCGGAGATGGACCAGCGCGGTGTGCAGGATTTCAACAGCGCCGTCGCCTATACACCGGGCGTGCGCGTGGTGGACTATCCTGGCGGCCAGGGCATGCCGGACATCTACCTGCGCGGCTTCCGTGCCATTGACCAGGCCGCCTTCTACCGGGATGGCCTGCGCGGCGGCTTCAACGCCTATGATGCCGACGTCGAGACCTACGGGCTGGAACGGCTCGACGTGGTGAAAGGCCCGGCCTCCGCCCTTTATGGAGCGGGCGTACCGGGCGGCCTCGTCAATGCCGTCACCAAGCGCCCCACGACCTATAATGTGCGGGAGATCGAACTCCTCGGCGGCAGTTTCGACAGGCTTCAGGGGGCGTTCGACATCGGCGGCCCGGCGACGCAGGAAGGCACCGTTCTCTATCGCCTCACCGGCCTCTGGCGCGACAGTGACACACAGATCAACTACTCGCCGGACAACCGCATCTATTTCGCGCCGGCCGTGACGTTCCAGCCCACCGGCCAGACCAGCCTCACCCTCCTCACCAGCTACCAGAAGACGGAAAAGGGCGGTTCGGAGCAGAGCCTGCCCATGGCCAACACGGTGTTCGCCACCCCGGGGACGCCGAAGATCTCGCCCAGCCTCTATCTCGGGGCACCGGGGCTCACCAACTGGACAGTGGAGAACCTCTCGGCAGGCTACGAGTTCAAGCACGAGTTCGACAGCGGCTGGAAGCTGACGCAGAACGCGCGCTACACCCATTCCGACGTGGATTACGTCTCCTCCTGGGGTTCGGATGCGACGCTCGCCGTCGTGGACGGTCAGTATATCAATATCGGCGTTCAGCAGCGGCCGAAGACCTCCGACAGCTTCCTCATCGACACCAACGTCTCGCGCAAGTTCGCAACCGGCCCCATCGGCCATGACCTGCTGTTCGGCGTGGATGCGGGCTATTACAACTCGACCGAGACGCGGACCAATTCCACCAACTACAACGCGCTGAGCATCTTCACCCCGAACTACAATTTCGCCTATGCGTTCGGCCTGCCGTGGTCGGACACCCAGAGTAAAATCACCCAGATCGGCTTCTACGCGCAGGACCAGCTCTCGCTGGGCAACTGGCGGCTGACGCTGAGCGGACGGCAGGATTTCGTGCGGGACGAGGAATACAACTTCAACTCGCGTACCCTGCTGGCCGATTTCGGCTTCACTGACACCAAAAGCGTCGCCACCGACTCCGCCTTCACCGGCCGCGTCGGCCTCGGCTATAGGTTCGATGCCGGCGTCACGCCCTATGTCAGCTATTCCACCTCCTTCCAGCCGGTGGCGGGCACGGACTACAACGGCAATGCCTTCAAGCCCACCACGGGCGAGCAGTATGAGGCGGGCATCAAATACGAGCCCACCGGCTGGCGCGGCATGTTCACGGCGTCGGTATTCCAGATCACCCAGCAGAACGTGCTGACGAACGATCCCATCAACTATGGCTACTCGGTGCAGGATGGCGCGGTGCGCTCGCGCGGCCTTGAGCTGGAAGGGAAGGCCAGCCTCACCGACAATCTCGATATCGTCGCCTCCTACACCTACCTCAACGCCAGGGTGACGCAGGACAATCCCAACGAGAGCGGCGTTTCCAAGGTGGGCACGGTACCCGCCGGCGTGCCAGAGAATGCGGCGTCCCTCTGGGCCTATTACACCTTCCGCGATGGCGCGCTGAACGGCCTCGGCGCGGGCGCAGGCGTGCGCTACATCGGCAGTTCCTATGCCGTGATGAACACGACCTCGGGCACCCAGATCAGCGTGCCGGGCTACACGCTGCTCGATGCCGCCTTGCGCTATGACCTCGGAAAGCTCGACCCGCGGCTGAAGGGCGCCACCCTCTCGGTCACGGGCACCAACCTGCTGGACACCGAATATTACACGCCCGGCTTCTACTGGAATTCGGTGCTCTACGGCACGCGCCGCACCGTCTATGGCACGCTCGCCTACCGCTGGTGAGAGGCCTGCCTCGCCGGCAAATCACCGGCGAGGCATTCCGAAATCGCGCGGGCGCGCTATGTATGGAGCATGAGCCTTTAAGGGACAGCCCCATGACCGAGCACCAGCGCAACGTTTCCGCCACCATCGACCCGGTGAAGCTCGACCGCCTCGCGCAGGTGGCCGTGAAGGTGGGCCTGAACCTCCAGGAAGGGCAGGACCTCTTCCTCACCGCCCCCATCGCCGCGCTGCCGCTGGTGCGCCGCATCGCCGAGCATGCCTACAAGGCCGGCGCCGGCCTGGTGATCCCTCTGTTCTCGGACGATGAAATCACCCTCGCCCGCTATCGCAACGCCCCCGACGCCAGCTTCGACCGCGCCGCCGGCTGGCTCTATGAGGGTGTCGCGAAAGCCTTCTCGCAGAACACCGCGCGCCTCGCCATCGTGGGCGACAACCCCATGCTGCTGTCGGGCGAGGATCCGGCCAAGGTGTCCCGCGCCTCGAAGGCCAACTCGCTGGCCTACAAGCCGGCATTGGAGAAGATCGCCGGCTTCGACATCAACTGGAACATCGTCGCCTTCCCGAGCGTCGCCTGGGCCCGGCAGATGTTTCCCGATGTGGCGGACGACATTGCCGTCGCGAAGCTCGCGGATGCCATCTTCGCCGCCTCCCGCGTGGACAATGACGACCCCATCGCCAACTGGACGGCCCACAACGCCGCCCTGCGCACCCGCACCGAATGGCTGAACGACAAGCGCTTCTCCGCGCTCCACTTCACCGGCCCCGGTACCGATCTCGTCGTCGGGCTGGCGGACGGGCATGAATGGCAGGGCGGCGCCTCCATGGCCAAGAACGGCATCGTCTGCAATGCCAACATTCCGACCGAAGAGGTGTTCACCACCCCGCACGCGCACCGGGTGGAAGGCCATGTCTCCAGCACCAAGCCCCTCTCCTATCAGGGCACGCTGATCGACAACATTCAGGTCCGCTTCGAGGCGGGGCGCATCGTC